>NZ_JAGUUD010000008.1:0-142999 GCF_020177535.1 Paraburkholderia sp. XV
CCTGGTCGGGTCGAGCCGGTCTGGACGATCCGCCACGTCCACGCCCCACTCACACGTCAGTTCAACCGCTTCAACTGACCATCGTCCGCATACCAGTCGACTGTCTTGCCGGTCGTGTTGACCGTCACCGCGCGCGGCTCGCTGAACTGATCGAATGATTCGATGCCTGTCTCGCGCCCGACGCCGCTGTTCTTGAAGCCGCCCCACGGCGAAGCGGGATCGAGCCGGTGATGATCGTTCACCCAGACCATGCCGAACTCGAGCTTGCCCGCAACCCGGTGCGCGCGTGCGACGTCCTGCGTCCAGATGGAAGCCGCAAGGCCGAACTGCGTGTCGTTGGCGATACGGATGGCATCGGCTTCGTCTTCAAAGGGCATGACGACGGTGACGGGCCCAAACACTTCGTCCTGGCCGATCTCCGAATGCGGGCTGGCGTCATGGATCACCGTCGGCTCCAGAAAATAGCCCGACGTCAAGCCTTGCGGCACGCGTCCGCCCGTCAGCACTTTTGCGCCTGCCTCCTTCGCGCGTTCGAGCATCGCCAGAATGCGCTGCCTCGACCGGTCCGAAATCACCGGGCCGAGCTGGGTCTTCGGATCGGCTGGATCGCCGACCCGAATGCTTTCCGACTTCACGCGGAAACGTTCGAGAAACGCCGCGTACATCGACTTCTGCACGAGGATGCGCGCGCCGCACACGCAGGTTTGCCCGGCGCCGATGAAGGCCGCAAACGCCGCGCCGTTCACCGCGCGCTCGATGTCGAAGTCGTCGAACAGAATCACGGCGCCCTTTCCGCCCAGTTCCAGCGTGGTCAACGCGAAATTGCGCGCTGCCGCCTCGCCGATCGTGCGGCCCACTTCCGTGCCGCCCGTGAACACGACCTTGCGGATCAGCGGATGCCGCGCGAGCGCCGCGCCGGCTTCGCGGCCTTCGCCATTCACCACGTTGACGACGCCTCTCGGTACGCCCGCTTCCTGCAGCAGTTTCACGAGCCGGACCGTCGTGAGCGGCGTCTGCTCCGATGCCTTGATGACCACGCTGTTGCCCGTGGCAAGCGCGGGCGCGAGACTCTTCGAAAGGATCATCAACGGATGATTGAACGACGTCATCAGTGCGACCACGCCGAGCGGCACGCGCTGCGTGTAGCACAGGTACGGCCCTTCAATGGGAATCACGTCGCTGCGGCGCGTGAGTGCGAGCGCGGCAAAGTACCGGTAGAACTGCGGCAACCGCGAAATCTGCGCACGCGTCTCGGAGATCGGGCGACCGTTGTTCAGTGTCTCCAGCTTGTAGAACTGTTCGAGGTCGGCTTCGAACAGATCGGCGAAACGATTCAGCACGCGCGCGCGTTGCTGGATCGGCATGTCGCGCCACGCGCCGCCTTCGAACGCCCGGTGCCCCGCCTGCACCGCGCGGTCGACGTCGTTCGCCGACGCGGCCGCCAGTGCGCCGATCACTTCGCCCGTCGCGGGATTCACGATATCGAGCGAGCGGTGCTCCTCGGCATCCGTCCATTCGCCGTCGATCAACAATTGTGCGTCGTAGTGCTGGGTGTTCGTCGTATCCATTGCATCATTCCTGTTGGTTCACTTGAGAGGCGAAGCATGCGCGTCGCCATGAAGCGAATCGCGCGCGACTGTGTCTTCCGGCTGAAGATCTTCGAGGCGCTGTCCCGTCGGCTCGACGCCCAGCCAGGCAACCACGACGATCTGCACGGCGAGCAGGCCGATCATCAGGGCAAGCACGCCGACAATGCCGTGCTGCGCGAACAGCGCCACCACGATGAAAGGCGTCACGATGGTTGCGCCACGCCCCAGCGTGTTGCACACACCCGACGCGCGCAGCCGTACTTCAGTCGGAAAGAGTTCGGGCACATACACGGCGAACAGCAGCGCGACCAGCACGTAAATGGGAATGGTCAACAGCAGTCCGACGATGGGCAAAATCACCGGGCTCGTGATGAACGGGTACATCGCGCCGAACAGGATCGCCGCGAACGACGAGCCGATGATGGTCGGCTTGCGTCCCCACGCATCCGCCGTGAGCGCGCCGATTGCGGAGCCGATCGGCGCACCGAGCGACATCACGAGCGCAAAGCCGAACGACTTCGCGATACTGAAGCCCTGATGCACGAAGAACGTCGGCAGCCAGGTCACGAAGCCGTACAACAGCGTGTTGATGACCACCAGCGTCACACAGCCCACGATCATCCTCTGCAGCATCGCGCCGCTGAACAGCGAACCGAACGTGAGCGCCTGCGGCACGGCCGCGCCCGCTTTCATCGAAACGGGAGCGGGCAGCGGCTCGCCACCCCGCGCAACCGTCACTTCGGCTTCAATGCGACGCAGGATCGCGTCGGCTTCGTCGTGCCGTCCAACGGAATCGAGCCAGCGCGGCGACTCAGGCAAGGCCTTGCGCGCATACCAGACACCGAGCGCGCCAAGTCCGCCGAGCACGAACATCGCGCGCCAGCCGAACGATGGAATCAGCAGCAATCCGATCAGCCCGGCAACGGGCAATCCCGACACCACGAAAACGGCCATCAGGCCCTGCAGCCTGCCGCGTTTTTGCGGCGGCACGAATTCCGTCAGCGTCGAATAACCGACCACGTTTTCCGCCCCGAGGCCGAGCCCCATGACGAAGCGGCACGCAATCAGCACGCTCATGTTCGGCGCGAGCGCCGCACCGAGCGACGCCAGACCGAATACGGCGAGGTTCGCCTGATAGGTGAACCTGCGCCCGAAGCGATCCCCGAGAAAGCCGGTGCCAAGCGAGCCGAGCATCATGCCGAGAAAAGTCAACGACACGAACAGCGCGTTCTGTCCGAGCGTGGAGAAGCCGCTTTTGAGCGTCGCGCCGAGCACCGTCGACGCGACGTAAATATCGAACCCATCGAAAAACATCCCAATGCCGATCAACCACATGATGCGCCGGTGAAATCCCGACATCGGCAAGCGGTCGAGCCTCGGCCCTGCGTTGACGTTCATGTCTGTCTCCTGTCGACGTGTCAAGGTCGCGCGACGTCCTCGTTCGATGACGCCCGCGCCGCAGCACGTCGTGTTGTATTGCGTGAGAGATGCACTACCGTGTTCAGCGGCCCTGCATCAGCCGCAGCGCATTGACGGTCAACATATCGGTTGCGTTGCGGAAGTTGTGTTCGACGCTGCTTTCCTGCGCCGCGAGGAAAAACGCCTTGCATTGCCTTGCACCCGCTTCGTCCAGCGAGAGAACGCGTGCGGCTAGCGCGTCCGCTTCGGCATGCAGATTTGCCGGCTCGCACACGCGCGTGATCAGCCCCGCCTGCATGGCAACTTCGGGTGTGATGGCATCGCCGAACAGCACCATCGGGAACACCGTCTTGGGCAACGCGTAACGGCCGAGATAGGCCATGATCGCAGCGGGCGGCAAGCCGGCGCGCATCTCCGGAAAACCCAGCCGCGCCGACGACGCGACCAGCGTGAAGTCGCACAGGATGGCCAGCCCAAAACCGAAGCCGAACGCGTCGCCGTGCACCTGCGCAAGCGAAATCAGCGAGGTATTGCGCAACAGCCGCTTCAACTCGATCAGCCGCGCGACTTCGGCGCGTATCGACACGGCATCCCGCCCCGCCCGCTCGCGGCCCGTGCAGAACACGTCGCCATTCGCGCACAGGCGCAGCACGCGCGCCCTCGGCTCGACGGCCTCGCTGCGCAACGCAGCCGACATCGCGTCGAACATCGCGCCCGATACTTCATTGCCAGCGTCCGGCCGGTTCAATGTGAAGGTGAGCGTGTCGCCCGTCTGCTCGATCAGAACGGGGGCCTGCAATGGACTGCGATCCATGTCGTCTCCTGATGTATAATCTGTATACAGCGTATTCACAGAACTTCGAGGTGTCAATGCCTGCCGCAAAAACTGCATCTAAAAAGGCGCCTGTCCGCCATACGCCCACGCTGGAGTCGATCGCCACGCGGTATCACGCGCGGCTGCGCACGCTGGATACCACGGGCGATTCGTTGAGCGACGGCGTGGTCGTGCCCGCGTTGCGCGAGGCTATCGTGGAGGGGGTGCTGGCGCCGGGCAGCCGGCTGTCCGAAGTGCAGGTCGCGAAGCAACTGAACGTCAGCCGCACGCCAATGCGCGAAGCGTTCGCGCAACTGGAGCGCGAAGGGCTGGTGACGATCCTGCCGCGTGTGGGGGCTTATGTCCGCGCCGTGTCGCTGCGCGATGTCGAAGAGATCTATACGGTGCGCGCCGCACTCGAATGTCTCGCGGTGCAACTGGCGTCGGAGCGCATCACGGCGCTCGGCGCGGCGCAACTGGACGACGTGATCAGCGCAATGCAGGCGAGCGTCGAAGCGGACGACCCGGCGAGCTATGTCGACGCACTGGATCGCTTCTATACGATCGTGATGACGATCGCCGACAATCGCACGCTGCAACAGAACCATGCCGCACTGATTGGGCCTGTGCGTCGCTTGCGGCGTATCGCGATGTCACGCGGTGGACGGATGCGCGCATCGTATGAGCAGGCGGTACGGATTCGCGATGCGATCGTCAACCAGACGGCGGACGTTCAGGACCTGATGCGCGAGCAATTGCAAGGCGCATGCGCCGCCGCGCTCGATGTGTTGAAGAGCGCCTAGGCGTGTACGCCCGTGTACTCGCTGACCTTGTCGAGGTCGGCCAGATGCTCGCGCGGAATTTCATCGCCGATGCGCCCGCGCCGGATCACCAGCACCCGTTGCGAGACGGCGGCGATGAAGTCGAGGTTCTGCTCGACGAGCACGATCGTCAGGCCGCGCTTTTCCCGCAACGACACGAGCGTCTCGGCGATTTCCTCGATGATCGAAGGCTGGATGCCTTCCGTTGGCTCATCGAGCAGCAACATCGACGGCTCACCCGCCAGCGCGCGCGCCAGGGCGAGCAGTTGCTGTTCGCCACCCGAGAGCGCCCCGCCTGGCCGGTCCAGCAAAGGCCGAAGGCGCGGAAAATCCTCGAGCAGCGCGTCGATCGCGCCTTCGGGCTTACGCCCCGTCTTCACGAGGCCGAGCCGCAAGTTGTCGTAGGCAGACAGCGCCGGGAAAATCTCGCGCCCCTGAGGGACATACGCCATGCCGCGTTTCGCGCGCGCGTGCGGCGCAAGTGCCGTCACGTCGTCGTGATTGAAGCGGATGGTGCCCGCCGTCGCGGGCAGCGCGCCAATCAGCGTGCGCAGCAAGGTCGTCTTGCCCATGCCGTTGTGCCCAAGAATGCCGATGGCCTCGCCGCTCCTGACAGACAGTGTCACGCCGTAGAGCACGGGAATGGCGCCATAGCCCGCACACAAGCCGTTTGCTTCAAGCATCGCGCCTCCCGTCAGTGCGGCTTCTTGCCCAGATAGATTTGCTGGATGAACGGATCGCTCATGATGCGCTCGGGCGTGTCCTCGCGAATGATCGCGCCTTGATGCAGCACCGTGACCTTCCTTGCAATCCGCCGGATGAAGCTCATGTCGTGTTCCACCACGACGAGGGCATGGCGCCGGTTGATCTCGCGTATCAGCTCCGCCGTGCGCGCCACTTCCGCATCGCTCATGCCCGCAGCGGGTTCGTCGAGCAGAATCAGCGGCGGGTCGGCGGCGATCACGACAGCCAGTTCGACCCACTGACGCTCGCCGTGCGCCAGCAAGCCGGTGATCGCGTCGCGATGCGAGAGCATGCCGACGCGCTCCAGCACGTCGCGCGTCACGCGCTCGGTCTGCATGGGCGTATTCACGCGCCGTGCCGCCAGCCACACGTTGTCCCACACTGAAAGTCCGTTGAACAGGCTCGGCACCTGCGTCTTGATGCCGATACCAAGACGCGCGGGCTCATGCGGTTGCATCGCGGTGATGTCCCTGCCGCGAAACAGGATCTCGCCCGACGTCGGCTTGACCTGTCCCGTGAGCAGTTTGAAGAACGTACTCTTGCCCGCGCCGTTCGGCCCGATCACACAGCGCAACTCCGCCTCGGCGAGTGAGAAGTCGACGTCGCGGGTCGCGTGCACGCCGCCGAAACGGACATTGAGCTTGCGTGTTTCCAGCAGCGGCTGTGTCATGCGGCTTCCTCGCGCGAGGCGCTATGTGCGTCGTCCTGCGCGGCGTTGCGCGTGTCGCCCGATGTGCGGCGCGGGCGCCGGACGGCTGCGAACAATCTCATGCCCAGCTCACCGATACTCGGCACGATGCCCTTCGGCACCATCAGCACGAACACGACGAGAATCGCGCCGAGCACGAGGTTGGAGTTGATGGTTTGCTGCGTGCCGATCTGCGTCGTGAGCCACTGGATCGCCACGCATCCGATCACGGGTCCGACCAGCGTTCCAAGCCCGCCGACGATGACCCAGATGATGATCTGCGCGGATTGCGCGAGGCCGAACACCGTGGGACTCGTAAAGGCGCCCCAGTTCGCGAAGAGGCAGCCCGACAGCCCCGCAATGGCCGCACCCAGCACGAAGGTCAGGAGCTTGTAGACGCGCGAGTCGTAACCGAGCAGCAGCAGACGCTGTTCGTTCTCCTTGCTCGCGACGATCACCCGTCCTATCTTGAACGCGAGCAGCACGCGCAGCAGGAAATAGACGCCGAGCAACGCCCCCAGCGACAGTTCGAACAGTCCGCGTGGACCGATCACATCGTCGACATTGCCCGGCGTATTGAGCGGCGCGATGTTGGGAATACCGTTGAAGCCGCCGAGCGCCGCAGTGCCGATCTTCCATTCCGGCCCGGCTGTCGAGTTGACGAGGTTGAAGAGAATCAGCGTGACAGTGAGCGTGATCACGCCCATGTACACATCCGAAAGCCGCCCATAGAAGATCAGATAGCCGAGCACCGCCGCAAAGGCGGCGGGCAACACGATGGCGAGCACGAACGGCACCGTGCTGTCGCCCATATTGGTGACGGCGATCGCATACGTGTAAGCGCCGAGACCGAAGAACGCCGACTGGCCGAAGCACAGTATGCCGCCAAAGCCCCACACGAAGCCGAGGCTCAGCGCGAGTATCGCCATGACGGCGTAGACGGTGGCCTGCACGAGCGCGAAGTCATCGAGCACACGCGGCAGCACGATCAGCATCACCATGCCGACGGCCAGCGCGAGTGCCGCGCTCTTCCACGACCGTGAGAAGCGCGAGAGCGCATCGGCGACCGGGATGGTGCGATTCGCGTTGACGGGCGTCATCACAATGCCCCCTTGAAGAAGCGGCCGGCGATGCCGCGCGGCAGAAGCCGCAGCATCACGATGGCGCCGACCAGCAGCGCGACCTCGCCGAGCACGGGCGTCGACGCGAAGGTGGCGATCTGATTGATCGCGCCGAATAGCATCGACGAGCTGACCAGTCCCGCCACGATGGCCGGGCCGCCGCCGATTACCGTGATGAACGCCTTGGCGATAAACGCGCCGCCCATGGTCGGCACGACGCCCGTCATCGGTGCGAGCAACGCGCCCGCGAGTCCCGACAGCGCCGCGCCGATGGCGAAGGTGGCCGAGTACACGCGGCCGGGCGCGATGCCCAGCGCGTCGGCCATTTGCGGATTCTGCATCGTGCCGCGCGCGATCAGGCCGAGCGACGTATGCAGCAGCACCCACCGCAGCGCGACGCCGAGCACCACCGCGACTGCGATGATGACGAGCGTATAACTGCTCACCGAGTATCCGCCGATCGTGAAGTTGCCCAGCGGCGCGGAAATGCCCGCCGTCGTATTGCCCGCAATCGAAGTGACGACACCGATCAGCAGCAGCGACAGTCCCCAAGTCGCCAGCATCGTGTCGATCATGCGGCCGTACAGCCGCCGGATGAAGACCCGTTCCAGCACGACGCCGATCAGCGCGACCACAAGCGGCGCGACGACGAGAATCGCCACCCACAGGTTCACGCCGAAGCGGATCGCCTCGATAGCCGCATACGCGCCCAGCATCATGAATTCGCCGTGCGCGAGATTGATCACCTTCATCATGCCGAAGATGACCGCGAGCCCCGATGAAATCACGACGAGACTCGCGATGGCATAGAGCACCTGAATCACAACGATCGCGGCAAGATCCATCGTAGCTCCTCTCCATGAAGGCGCAGCGTGCGCCTCAAAGCTTGATCACGTACTGCTGGTTGTCGCGCGGGTTCTTGATGAGATTGCACACCGCGCTGGTATCCACGGGAGGCTGGTTCTGGAACGTCTGCACGATGTCGAGCTTGTGACTCTTCACCTGCGCGATGCTGACGTTGAGCACGCAGTGATGCGTCGCCGGATCGATCGACACCTTGCCGCTGGGCGCGTCGATGCTGATCCCGGATTCCAGCGCCTCGATCACCTTCATGCGGTCGAGCGTGCCCGCTTTCTTCACGCCCTGCGCCCAGAGGTTGAAGCCCTGATACGTACCCATCGCCAGCTCGGTGATGTTCGGGTAGTTCGCGCCGAAACGTTTGTGAAAACGGTCCTTGAACGCCCTGTTCACCGGGTTGTCGAGATTCTCGAAGTAGTTGTACGAGACCAGGAAACCATCGCACTCCTCGGGCGAGAGAACGATCTGCTCGTTGCCGCCCGCGAAAGTCGTCGATGCCAGCGGAATCTTCTTGTGCAGCCCCGCTGCCGCCCATTGCCGGTAGAACGACATATGCGAGCCGCCGACGAGCGCCGACACCAGCATGTCGGGCTTCGCCGCCTCGATCTTCGAGATGGTCGAGCCGAAATTGGTGACGTCGAGCGGAAAGAAGTCGATTGACTGTACCGAGCCGCCGTTGTCCTGAACGAACTTCTTCACCCATTGCGAGGTGATCTGGCCGTAGTTGTAGTCGGCGGCAACGACATAGACCTTCTTGCCCCACTGCTTCATCGCGTAAGGAATCAGCTTCGCGACAGTCTGGCCCGGCGTCACGCCCGTGCAGAAGGTGTTGCGGTCGCACACGCCGCCTTCGTACTGCGTGTTGTAGAAATAGAGCGTGCGATAACGGTCCAGCACGGGCCGCATGACTTCGCGCGAAGCCGACGTGATGCCGCCGTGCACGACCGCGACCTTGTCCTTCAACGCCGATTGCTGCGCGAACTGCGTATAGAGTTGCATGCTCGACTGCGGATCGTAATTCAGCAGCTTGATCTGCTTGCCGAGCAGGCCGCCCTGCGCGTTCCACTCCTCGACGGCAATGGTGAGACAGTCCGCCATCGGCTTGCCGTAGATATCGAGGCCGCCCGACAGGTCCGTGATGCCGCCGACAAGAATCTCGTCGGCCGCTTCGGCGATGAAGGGAAACGAGCCCGCCATGCCAGCGGCTACCGATGCCGCAGACGATTTCAGAAACGCACGTCGGTCCATAGAGGGGTTCCGGAAAGAGACGCGAGAAGGATCACAAGGGTCAGACTTTCATCCAGTCGATCGACTGTTCGAATGCGTAGGCGCCGCGATAAATGGTCGCTTCGTCCCAATGCTTGCCGATCAGCATCATGCCGACGGGCAGACCGTCGACCGTGCCGCACGGCACGCTCATCGCGGGATGTCCCGTGCAATCGAACGGGCAGGTGTTCGGCAACATTTCGAAAGCGCGCGTGACGATTTCCTCGACGCTCGCGCCCGGTTCGGGCAGAGGCGTCGCCGTGAGCGGCAGCGTCGGCATCAGGAGCAGATCGTAGTCGGCGAATGCGGCGTCGTAGGCGGCCGTGAGCTGGCGCGACAGGTTCTGCGCCTTCGCATAGAAATGCCCGCGATAGTGGCGGATGAAGTACTCGCCGAGCACCATCGTGATCTTCAACGTCTCCGACAGTTCGTCCGCGCGCTCATGCCAGCCAGCGTGATAGTCCACCATGCCCGTCACGTACAGGCCCTTCCAGTTGAAGCCGTGACCGTTGTCCTTCATCATCTGCTGCGTGGCGCCCTCGGCGGCGATCGGCAGCCATATCGACGGGCCCACGCGATGCATCGGAATCGACACCTCGCTGACTTTCGCGCCCAGTTCCGCAAAATGATCGGCGGCGGCGCGCACCTTCGCATCCGATTCCGCGAGCGATTGCGGCCATCCGAAACCCTCTTTCACGACGCCGATCCTCAGTCCGCGCACGCCTTCCTTCATCAGGTCCGAATAGGGTTTGGCCGTCTGCCCCGCGTACTGGCGCGGATCGAGGCCATCGGGGCCGGCCAGCACTTCGAGCATCAACGCGTTATCCGTCACGTTGGCCGTCATCGGTCCCGTGTGGTCGATCGTCAGTTCGATCGGCATGACGCCCGTATAAGGAACCAGCCCATGCGTGGGCTTCATGCCGTAGATCCCGCAGTACGAGGCGGGCATGCGGATAGAGCCGCCCTGATCGCCGCCGATAGCCAGATCGACTTCGCCCGCGGCCACGAGCGCCGCGCTTCCCGACGACGAACCGCCCGCCGAATAACCCATCTTTCGCGGATTGTGCACGGGCGCCGGCGCGCTCGTATGCGAGCCGCCCGAGAAGCAGAAGTACTCACAGGTGGCCTTGCCGACAATCGTCGCGCCCGCATCGAGCAGACGCGTCACGATGGTTGCATCGACATCGGGCACATAGCCCTCGAGCGTCGAGGCACCGTTCATCATCGGCACACCCGCAAGGCATACGTTGTCTTTCAGCGCGACGGTCTTGCCCGCCAGCTTGCCCGTGGGCGCGCCCTTCACTTCGCTCTTGACGTACCAGGCGCCATAGCGGTTCTCTTCGCCCGAAGGACGATACCCCGGTGTGCGCGCATAAGTGACGCGAGGGACGTAGTCGGGCATCGCGTCGATGACATCGTATGCGTCGAAATTCGGCTGCAACAATGTGTGATACGCAGCAAGCTGCGCCTCGGACAGATGGATGCCGAGACTGCTGGCGACTTCGTCAAGCTGTGCAGGCGTGGGACGTTTCACTGCCATGGCTTCCTCACTCGAACGGATTCGTGACGGATTGCGGCCTGCTGTCAGACTGTCATGCAGGCGTGTCGTAATGAACGGGACGAAACGCTATTCGCATGTCCCGATCTGCGAGCCATGGTATGGACACATATTTTCCGCGTCAACAATTTATTTTCCATGGAAAGTAAATTGAACGAAGCACGATGCGACACGACGCAAGGAGTGCTTATAGCGGCGAAAGCACTTCGAAATGATGGCCCGCGGCCCGCGCGAGATAGATGGGCACGCGGTTCACGCGGCCGCCCGCATAGGCTGAATCGCGGGCGCTTCGGAAAGAAAGCGGCGCGATGCCGAGTTGCGCGAGTCCTGCCTGCGCGGACAAACGTCTGCGCCGGGCGTCGTCGAACAGCGCAGCGAGAAAATGAATGCCTTCGTAGGTGGATTGACCGAAGGTGTCGAGCGTCGGTGCACGCGCACCGTATCGCCCGCGATATCGTTCCTTGAAAGCGAGGTTCGCATCCGTGCCCAATGAAGCGAAATAGCCCGAGGCCACATACAGCTCCGCCGTGTTGCGCGCCCCGATGCCGAGCAGTTCGTTTTCCCCGAGCGCGCACGAAAGCCGCACGACGCTGGTTGCGAGCCCGGCCTCGCCGAACGCGCGATTGAAGTCGATGGTGTCCTGGCCGATCAGCGACAGCAGCACGGCATCCGCTCGCCGCTTGCGGATCGCATCGAGCACCTCGCCATAGTCGCCTCCGCCGAACGGCAGATACATGTCGCCGACCACCTCGGCCCCCGCATCGAGCACGTAACGTCGCGCGAGCCGATGCGTCGCGTGAGGCCATACATAGTCATTGCCGACGAAGAACCAACGCTTCGGGCGGCGCTGCGTGCTGATCCAGTGAATGGCCGGCTGGAGCTGGCGCCGCGTGGTTTCGCCTATCGCGAACACGCCGGGCGTACGCTCGCCGCCTTCGTAGAGCGGCGTATAGACGAACGGTATCTGTCCGCCTACGGCTTTGAGCAGATCGAGGCGCACTGCGCTCGTATGCATGCCGACGAGCGCATCGATTGCGCCGTCGCCGACGAGATCGCTCAACGCGCAGTCGAGCTCGCGCGCGTCGTCACCCGCATTGATGGTCAAAAGCCGGCAGGGGCGGCCCGCGATGCCCGCCGACGCATTCAGTTCATCGACGGCGAGTTGCGCCGATGCGAGCGCGCACGGCCCCCAAAGCCCGGCCGCGCCGCCTAGCGGCACGCACAACGCAATGGTCATCTCCTGCCCGGGACGGCAGGCACGGGAACGCGGCTTCATCAGACGGTCGACGCGGCGGGTTCGAACGATTCAGCATGCACCAACGAATGGCGTGCGCGCACCATCGCGGGCACGCGCCAGAGGACACTTGCACCGATACTTTCCGCAGAAAGTTTATTTGCGTAAGATTCAGCTATTCGTCTTTCACAAAGCATCTACCATGCCGGACACCGACCTCTCCTCCTACCTTGCCTGGCTCATCGCATCCGCGCATCGGCAGATGAAGCTCAGTCTCGCCCAGCTGACCGCCGAAGAAGGCGTGAACGAAGAGCACTGGCGCATCCTGCACGCCGTGTCCGACGAGGCGGGACACTCGATGAGCGAACTCGCCGCTCAGGTTCTGCTCAACCTTCCCGCGCTGACCAAGAACGTCGACAAGCTCGTGAGCCGCGGCCTGGTGCAGCGGTCGGCGGACGACTACGACAGCCGCAAGGTGCTGATCTTCATCACCGACCGGGGCATCAAGCTGCTCGCCCGCCTGCAACCGGGCGTGGACGCGCATCACGCCGCCATCGAAGAAGCGCTCGGCCCTCGTAACGCAAAGCAGTTGAAGCGTCTGCTCGAACGGTTTATCGAGGAGTCGGGGCCGCGTTGACGCGTGCCGCCCTCTTCAAAGTTGCACGCCGCGCGTGAGCGCGCCATCGACCACGAAGTTGGTGCCGCTCACGAAACTCGCCGCCGGGCTCGCGATAAACGCCACGGCATTCGCGATCTCCTGCGGCCTCGCCATGCGCCCGGTCGGATTCAATGCGAGCGCCCGCTCGAACAGCGCCGCATCGTTATGCTCGATCCAGTCCCACACGCCGCCTTCAAAATAGACGTTGCCGGGCGATACCGTGTTCGCCCGAATGCCTTTGGACGCGAGCTGATTCGCAAGTCCCTGCATGTAGTGAACGAGTGCCGCCTTGAATACGCCGTAAGGGCCGGCGGCGAAATCGATCTCGCGCCCCGATACACTCGATATCGCGACGATCGACGCCACCTTGCTCGCTTCGAGCCAGGGCATGGCCGCATCCACGAGATTGACCGTGCCGAGCAGATCGGTCTCGAACTCCTTGCGCCACGATTCGAGATCGTTGCCGATAGCGAGCGCGCTGACGTTGGCCACCACGATATCGAGCCCGCCCCAGTCCTTCGCGACATGCCCGACCCATGCCTTCAGCGCGTCGCCGTCCGCGACATCCACGGCAGCGCCCGACGCGCGTGCGCCGCCCAGCTCCGCCAGTGCGCCCGCAGTCGCCGTCACGGCCGCCTCGTCGCGTGCGCAGATGGCGACGTCGGCGCCTTCCTGCGCGAGCGTGCGCGCAATGGCAAGACCGATGCCCTTGGTCCCGCCCGTCACGATCGCCTTCAGTCCCTTCAGTTGCAAGTCCATGCTGGTTGCCCCTTGTTGAACCTACGGTTGAACTCAGTCTTCGCCTCGCCCATCCTCGGGCATCATCCCGCGCTTGATCTGCAGTACCTCGCCCGCCTGGATCACCGAGTGACAGATGTCGTCGATCGACACACGTTTCTCCATCGCCTGGGCGCGCAGCATGTCGTACGCTTCGTTCTCATTGACGCCATGCATCGTCATCAGAATGCCCTTCGCTTCCTGCAGATGCCGGCTGTCGAGCAGCTTCTGCTCGAGTCTCGCGATGCGTTGCAAGTGCTGCCGCGAGCGGCGCGCGTGATAGAGCGCCATGATCACGGTCGACAGCAGGCCCGAGGCGCGGATCGGCGTCGTGACGATGCCGTCCGATCCCATCTTGATGGCCTGATCGATGAAGGTCGGATTCTCATACGCGACCACGCAGATGACGGGCGGCGCATCCGGCCCGGACCATTCGTCCTTCGGCGCGCGCTCTTCGGGCAACAGCGCACGGAACACCAGATCCGTCCTGTCGGGCAACGTCTCCAGCGGCGGCCAGCATCGCTCGACCTGAAAGCCCATGCGCCGGAGATGGTTCGTGAGCGTCTGGCCGTCGTCATCGTCGGGATGGAACACGAGCACGCGCGGATGACGCTCCAGAATCGAACTGGTGAGGCTGCGTTGGTCTCTGCCCATGCGCGCGCTCACGTCAGTAGTCCCGTGTGCTCAACTTCGTCACCCAGTCCCCGAGCGTCTGGCGTGTCATATACGGGTCGGGGCCGACGGCGAACTTCGATTCGCGTAGCACGGTGAACTGGCCGTCTGCATTCGCGCGGCCGATGCGCGGATAGAGCGCCATGTGATGATTGACGGGATCGATCCGCACCCTGCCTTGCGGCGCCGCGAATTCCGAGCCGAGCAGATGCGGCATGATCTTGCCGATTTCGTCCGAACCGGCGCGCGTGCAGGCTTCGGCGAACATATGCATCTGATAGTACGCGGCTTCCCAGTTCATGTCGGTCGGCGTATCGGCACCGAAGCGCGCCTGATGCTGCCGCACGGCGCGATGATTCTCGGCTGTATCGATGCTCTGAAAATAGGGCGCCGCCGTGAAGTGTCCCGCCGCAATGCCGCGTTCCATTGCGTGAATTTCGGTCTCGGACGTGTTGAGGCTGCCGATCGGCATCCGCGCGGGATCGAAACCCGCATGCGCGTAGGCCTCGTACAGATACGGCACGGTCGCGCCGATCACCGTGCAGAAGATCCAGTCGGGCGACTTGCGCGCGATATCCGCGACGACCTGCGCGAACTGCTCGCGGTCTGCTTCGAGGGGTAGATACCGCTCACCGAGTATGGCGCCTTCCGGGTGCTGAAGCAGCAGTTCCTGCATGGTCCGGTTGCATTCGTACGGATAGACGTAGCGAGAGCCCACGAAGTAGACGCGCGCGCCGAACGTCTGCGTCATGAAGTCGGCGAGCTGCACGCCGTTCTGATTCGGCGACGCGCCGCTGTAGATGATGTTGTCCGAGTATTCGAAGCCCTCGTATTGCTGCGAATAGATCAGCAGCCGGTTGTGTTTCTCGACGACGGGCAGCATTGCCTTGCGGCTCGTGGACGTATAACCGCCGAAGATCACGTTGACGCCGTCCTGCACGATCAGGCGCTCGGCCAGCTCGCGAAACACGGCGGGGTCGGAGCCCGGATCGTAATGGATTGCAACGAGTTCGCGTCCGTCGATGCCGCCGCGCGCGTTGATCTCGTCCATCGCGAGGCACGCGCCGCGCCATTGCGACTGCTCCAGAAGCGCCGTCGAGCCGCTCGTGGAGCAAAGCAGCCCAACTCTGATGGGATCGGACAATGCCATGTCGTGACGTGCTCTCCGTATGATGCGTGCGGGACGGCACCCGCACGGCAGATCGTTTTACTTGAGGTAGTGCTTGGCGACCATCGCGCCGACCGTATATTTTGGATCGACAAAATTGCCGAGCCGCACCTTGCCGACCTGGCTCAGCATCATATACGCGTCCCACTTGTCGAAGCCGTACTCCGCCGCCATCCACAGCACGAGTTCGCGATACGCAATACGTGTCGCGTCTTCGAGCGGCCGCGCGCTGCCGATGCTCATCAGCGCGTCCTCGTTTTCGAGCCGGGGCCAGTCGATCTTCCACTTCTTGATGAGATCGACCCGTACTGTCGTCGTGCTCTGATACTCGACGGCTGTGCCGCACACTTCGCCGTCGCCCTGGCAAGCGTGCGCGTCGCCGATGAAGAGCCGCCCGCCGGGCGAGCGCACGGGCAGATAGGTAATGCTGCCCGGCCCCATGTCGGGCACGTCCATATTACCGCCGTGCGAATCGGGCGTGAGCGAATTGATCGAATCGAGTTCGGGCGACAGACTCAACGTGCCGATATGCGGCTTGTACGGCAGCGTGTTGCGCTTGCTCCAGTACACGTTCTCTTCGTCGATCTTGATCTTGCGCACCACCTCGGGCAAAGGCTCGTTAAGGAGCGCCGTGTAGTCGGTGCCCGTCAGTCCGCCGAAGTTCGGAATCATGCAGCAAAAGCCGTGCGGATCGTCGCCGCGCGGCGACATCTTTTCGATGTACACCGCGACCACATCGCCCTTCTCCGCGCCCTCGATCATGATAGGACCGTTCTGCGGATTGAGGAACGGCACCGTCAGCACCTGCGATGGCTTGTCCGTCTCGCTCTTGATCTTCCCTTCGAACGCGTCGCGCGTGTCCACCACCACGCGGTCGCCGGGCTTCACGTGCAGTACGGGCTGCGAATACGGCCCAATGGTGTAGTGGAAGGTCTTCTGCAGTTCCTCGGTCAGATGATGTTCCACCGGTTCGCGATCGGCGCCGACGCCGCGCTTCATCATGATCGATTCTTCTAGCCATTTCATGTTCTGCTCTCCGTCACAGTGCCAGATACTGGCGTATCAGTTGCTCGTCCCCGAGTTGCGCCGGGCTCAACGTGTCCACGATGCGGCCTTTGTCCATCACGCAGCAACGCGTCGCGATGCGCTCGACCATGCCCATATCCTGCTCCACCAGCACCACGCCGATGCCCGTCTCACGCGCGATGGTCAGCAGGGTCTCGCCGATCAGATCGACAATGGAAGGCTGGATGCCTTCCGATGGTTCGTCGAGCAGCAGCACCTGCGGCGAGCTGACCAGCGCGCGCGCGATGGCGAGCTGCTGTTGTTCCCCGCCGCTCATCGTGCCCGCCTTTTGCCGGTAGCGCGTCTTGAGCACGGGGAAGTAGCCGACAACTTTCTCGCGCATCAGCGCTGCCTTGTCCGGGTTCGCCTGCGCGCCGACCTGAAGGTTCTCCGCGACCGTCAGTGCGCCGAAGATCTCGCGGCCCTGCGGTACATAGCCGATGCCTTTGCGTGCCCGCACGTAGGGCTTTTCATGACCGATGGGCGCGCCGTCGAGTACGATCTGGCCCGCGTCGAGCTTGACGAGACCGATCAGCGTGCGCATCAGCGTGGTCTTGCCTACGCCGTTGCGCCCGATCAGCGCCAGCACTTCGCCGCGCCCGATGCCGAACGACACGCCGTTGAGCACGCGCCCGCCGCCATAGCCCGCTGCCACGTCCGCGACTTCGAGAAGCGCGCTCATGATTTCTTCCCCAGATAGACTTCCGCGACGTCGTCGCGTGCGAGGATCTCTTCGAGCGGCCCGTCGGCGAGCAGCCTGCCGCCGTGCAGCACCGTCACGCGCGTCGCGATCTGCTTGACGAAGGTCATGTCGTGCTCGACTACCATCATCGTCAGGCCGGATGCGGATAGCCGCTTGATGAGTTCGCCCGTCGCATGCGTTTCCTCGATCGACATGCCCGCAACGGGCTCGTCGAGAAACAGCAGCTTCGGCCGCAGCGACACGGCCATTGCGATTTCGAGCCATTGCTTCTTGCCATGCGACAGATTGCGCGCAAGCACATGCTCTTCCTGTTCCAGCAAGAAGCGCTGCAAGAGTTCTTCGATACTTCCAGGCCGGTCGTCCTTCGCGCGATGCAACGAGAGTTGCAGATGCTCACGCACGCTCAGATCCGGAAAGACGCCGGGTATCTGAAACTTGATGCTCATCCCCATGCGGATGCGCTCGTGCGGCAGCACGTGGCTCATGTCCTGCCCGAGAAAATGCACGCTGCCCTCAGACGGTCTATGTTCCCCCGTGATGAGCTTGAAGAACGTGCTCTTGCCTGCGCCGTTCGGTCCGATCACACAGCGGATCTCGCCCGCGTCGATCTGAAAGTCGATACCGTTGATCACCTGCACACCGCCGAAGTGCTTCTTGAGCGCGCGTGTTTCGAGCAGCACGGTCACGATTTGCCCTCCTCTTGCTTGAGCGGTTCGTCGAAACACGGACGGTTGCGGCCATTGCCAAGGCCGCGCTCACGCTCGAAGCGCCGCAACTGCCTTGCTACGAACGGCAGCAGGCCTTCGGGCGCGGCCAGCACGACCACCAGCAGGATCGCGCCCATCAGGATCAGCGCGTACTGGCTGCCGTATACCGCGAGATTCTGCGAAAGCCACACGAGCAATGCCGTGCCGACGATCGCGCCGCCGATGCTCTTCCGGCCCGACGTGGCGACCCAGATCACGGGCATGGCCGCAGCCGTGAGGCCCATCGTCGACGGCGTGATGTACGAGCCCCAGATCGTGTACAGCGCACCCGACAATCCGCCCAGTGTGCCGCCGAGCACAAAGACCAGCAATTGATGAAGACGGATATCGACGCCCAGCATTTCCGCGCGCTGCGGGTTCTCGCGGATCGCAATCAGCGTGAGTCCGAAAGGTCCGTCGAGCAGCTTGCGCATGAACGCGTAGACGGCGATCAGCAGGATCAGCACCAGATAGTAGAAGCTCGTGTTCTCCAGCGTGAGTGGGCCGCCGGGCCACGGAATCGTCAGTGGTGGCATGCCGCCCATGCCGTTGTAGCCGTTCAGGCGCGCCTCGCCGATCGCCCATTGCGGCCCCGCCGTCTGCGCCATGAAGGTCTCGAGCACAAGCGTCACCGATAAGGTCACGATGCCGATGAACACGCCCTTGATGCGCCCGAAGAAAATCATGTAGCCGATCAGCGCCGCCACGACGACGCTCACCGCGATGCCCGCGCCGAGGCCGAGCCACGCATCGAACCATGTGTCGCCGAAGTTCAGCGTGAAGATGCCGTAGCTATAACCGGCCAGCCCGAAGAACGCGGTCTGCCCGAACGACAGGATGCCGCCGTAGCCCCACATCGCGGCAAGCCCGACCGCGCTGAACGCCCACAGCAGACAGTAGGCGAGATTGCCGCTCGTGTTGGCGTCCACGACGAGCGGCAGACACAGCGCCACGAGCCATGGCACGTAACGCAGCGCCCGCGGTGCCGGGCCTGAGGCAGCCAGTTGCGCTTGCTTCACCGATTGCTTCCCCGACTGCTTCACCGATTGCTTCACGACTCCTCCCGGCGCAAGCGCATGAACAGGTTGCCGAGCCCTTGCGGCATCAACCGGATCACCACGATCACCGTGACGAGCAGGCCGATCTGCCCGAACAGCTGACCGTAGGACGCGGTGAGCGCGGTCTGGATGATCGCCAGCACGCCCGCCGCCGGCGTCGTGCCCGCAATCACATTCGCGCCTCCGACCACCACCGAGACGAACGCCTGCACGATGAAGTTGCTGCCCATCGTCGGCACGGCCGTCATGGTGGGTGCGTAGAGCGCGCCCGTGAGTCCGGCGAGTCCCGCGCCCAGCGCGAA
Source organism: Paraburkholderia sp. XV (assembly GCF_020177535.1). Classification (NCBI taxonomy): domain Bacteria; kingdom Pseudomonadati; phylum Pseudomonadota; class Betaproteobacteria; order Burkholderiales; family Burkholderiaceae; genus Paraburkholderia; species Paraburkholderia sp. XV. Next base: position 19,262 of record NZ_JAGUUD010000008.1, read on the forward strand.
GGTCAGTGTGTAGAGACGATCCGTGCGCAGGCCGAGGCATTGCGCGATGCTGGCGTTCTGGATCGTCGCGCGCGCACAGACGCCGTAGTTGGTCTTGAAGAACAGTAGATAAAGCGCGAACAGAATGCAAAGCGCGATCAACGGCAGCACCGCGCGATACGTCGAGAACGAATACTCGCCGAGCGAGAACGCGCCGAACGGCGTGCCGATACCTTCGAGCGAAGGACCGGCGACGAGCAGCATGGTCTGCTGCACGATCAGGCTGATGGCCCACGTCGCCACGACGGAATCGAACAGGCGGTCATAAAGATGACGAATCACGAGCCGCTCGATCACGACGCCCGCCATGGCCGCCGACAGCGCGCCGAGCAGCATCGCGAGCGGCAGCGGCAGGCCGTGCTTGGCCGAGATGATGGTGACATACGCGCCGCACATGATGAACTCGCCATGCGCGAGATTGATGACGCCCATCATGCCGAAGATCACCGCAAGCCCGAGCGCGGCCAGCACCAGATACGCAAAGCTGTCGCCGAACTGATAGATCAGCGAATAGAGCACCGACAAGGTGGCCATGATTGCTCCACTTTCAGAGAACGGACGCGCGCTTCATTGCATCCGGGCGCGCCCGTTCGGGTCACGACTTCTTCGGCAGATTCGACGGCGTGTATTGACGGTGATCCGGCTTGTTCGGCAGATCGCAGCCCACCTTGCCGAGCCAGTACGGCTGCACGTCGTCCCAGACCTTCGGGATATCGACGGAATGGTCGTCCTTCACATGCACGAGAAAGATCGTATGGCTCGCATGATGGCTCTTCGGGTCGATGCACACCTTGCCCTGCGCGCCTTCCGTGCAGATGCCGCCGCTCTCCAGCGCCTTGCGCACGGCATCCTGGTTGGTGGACTTCGCTTTTTCGGCGGCGGCCTTGTAGAGGTAGATCGCGTCGTAAGCGTTGGCGGCTTCCTGATTGATGTACGGCTCGTTCGGGAACTTCGCGTGGAAGCGTTTCTTGAAGTCGTTGCTGGCAGGCGTGTCGACTTCCTCGACATAGTTCGCGGTCACGTACATGTCCTTCAATGCAGGCGGTTTGAAGCGCTTGTGCTCATACGCCTGGCCGACGTTCACCGAACTCGCCATCGGCAGATTCAGATGCGCCGAAGCCTGCTGCTCGTAGTACGACGCCTGATTCGCGCCGACCAGCAAGGTCACGACAAAATCGGGCCTGGCCTTCTGGATGTTCTGGATGGTCTGACCGAACTGCGATACCGACAGCGGGATGAACTCCTCGCCCACCATCGTGCCGCCGTTCTCCTTCACGATGTTGCGCACCCATTCGGCGGAGATCTGCCCGAAGTTGTAATCGGCGGCGATCGTGTACACCTTCTTGCCGAACTTCTGCATCATCCACGGAATCAGCGTCGAGAACTGCTGCTCGGGCACGGCACCCGTCACGAAGGTATTGGTGTCGCACACACCGCCCTCGTACTGGTTGTCGTACCAGTAGAGTTGATGCGCGCGATCCATGATGGGACGAATCGCTTCGCGCGAGGCGCTGGAGAACGCGCCGAAGATCACGTCCGGCTTGTCGGTCTGCACGAGGCGCCGCGCGAGTTCCTGAAACTTGGTGTTGTCCGATTGCGTGTCGTACGCGATGAGCTGGATCGGGCGGCCGAGAATGCCGCCCTTCGCGTTGATTTCGTCGACGGCAAGCTGCGTGGCGTGAATCTTCGGGATGGTCGCGAGCGCGAAGTTGCCCGACGCGTCTTCGAGCAGGCCGACCTTCACGGGTTCGGCGGCATCCGTGACATTCGCGACAAGCGACGTGACTGCAAGTCCTGCAATGAAGGCCAGACGCATCCAGCCGGACGGCTTAAGCAACATGCGGATTCTCCAGAAATGGGCTCGAACTCCCGAAAATGCGAACAAAAAAAAGCCCCCTGACGAACACACGGTTCGTCAGGGGGCTTCTGTGCCGGATCCTCGGGCGGACATCTTTGTCGGGCCGCGAGGAATGGATGCAGTCTAAAGCGCCGAATTTTGCGTTGTCAACGCTAATCAAAAATCCTTCAGCCGTCCGCGCGTTCGCGAAAACGCAGCATTACAGCCGCTCGATCAGCCGCGCGTCGCCATGCTCGCAGTACGCGTGACACGCAGTGCGTGCAGCGTTCGCCGCGCCGTGCACGAACAGCGGCGCATCCGAGCGGCGCGACATCGACACGACGATCGAAGGCGGCGAAGGTTGCAAAGGCAACTCAACCACTTCGCCGCGCGCGATCAGTTCGTCGACGAAAAGCCGCGGAATAGCCGCGACGCCAAAGCCGTCGCGCACCAGTTGCACGATCACTGAAATGGACGGCGAGCCGGTGATGCGCGTGTCGGCAAGCGGCACGCCATTCGCGAGCGCGAGCTTGCTGACGATGTCTTCGAGTGCGCGATGCGGCGCGGTCCCACGGCCGAACGTCAGGATAGGATGCCGCAGCACGCGCTTTGCGAGCCCGCTGCGGGACAACGGCAACAGACCCGCGCGCGCGATCCAGTGAACGGGATAGTTGGCGAGCGCGTCGCACACCACCGATTCCTCATCGCTGCCCTCCACGCGAATAATCAGATCGAGTTCACCCGCCATTAAACGGCGCTGCAGGACCACGCTCACATCCACCGCGAGATCCACTTCGAGTTGCGGATAGTCGGTGGCGAGCATGCGCATGTAGTCGGCGAGCCAGCTGTGCACGACCGTCTCGATCACGCCCAGGCGCAGCTTGCCGCGCATCGCGCCTTCGTTCGACGCGGCCGCCTGCAACTGACGCGTCGCCTCGACCACGGCTTTCGCGTAGCCGAGCAGGTAATCGCCATTCGGCGTCAGGCGGAACTCGCGGCTGTCGCGATCGACCAGCACGGTCTGCAATTCATCTTCGAGCGCCTTCAGACGCTGGGAAATCGCAGCGGGCGTGGCATGCAGCGCCGTTGCCGTCGTGCGAAAGCTGCGCAATTTCGCCAGCGTGACGAAGGTTTCGAGAAAGCGAGTATTCATGGCGCGAAGCGCTTCAAAAAAAACGACGTGACTCGGGAAAACCCGCAGATTCGTTAAGAAATTCTATTCGTGGACAGCAAAGAAAACTAGTTGGCGTCAAATTTTCTTCTTTTCTATGCTTTGCCTGACGGTACGCAATTCGAGGTGTGACGCGCGCCGCCAACCGAAAACATTCAGAAGCCCGCCCGACCATGACTCCATCCGAATTCCGCCAGGCCGTTCGTCACGGCGACTTTCGCGGCCCGACCGCCGGACATTGCGGCGAGTACGCGCAAGCCAATCTCGCGATACTGCCCGCCGCCCATGCGCATGATTTCCTGCGCTTCTGCCATGCGAATCCGAAACCGTGCCCGCTGCTGGGCGTTGGCGAACCGGGCGATTTCCGCGTACCCATGCTGGGCCGCGATATCGACATCCGTACCGACGTACCGGCCTACAACGTCTATCGCGACGGCGCACTGAGCGAGCGCGTCGACTCCATTGAAGCGCTGTGGCAGGACGATTTCGTCGTGTTTGCGATCGGCTGCTCGTTTTCGTTCGAGCACATGCTTGCGCTCGAAGGCATCGGGCTGCGCCACGTCGAAGAGGGACGCAACGTGCCGATGTATCGCACACATATTCCCAACCGGCGCGCGGGCGTGTTCGGCGGCGAACTCGTGGTGTCGATGCGTCCGATGCGCGGCGCCGATGCGATTCGCGCGGTGCAGATCACGAGCCGCTTTCCCGGCGTGCACGGCGCGCCCGTCCATATCGGCGACCCTGCCGAGCTCGGCATCGCCGATCTCGCGCGCCCCGACTTCGGCGACGCCGTGACGATCCGTGCGGGCGAACTGCCCGTCTACTGGGCGTGCGGCGTGACCCCGCAGACCGCGCTGATGGCTGCGAAGCTGCCTCTCGCGATTGCCCATGCACCGGGCCACATGCTGATGACGGATATCACGAACGCGTCGCTAGCCGTGTTCTGACCAACGCGGCGCGTTGCGCCGCATCGCTGGGCATCCCATTCGTTGAACGAGATCTGGCCGCGCCGACCAGAGGGGCTGACTCAATCCTTTGAATCGTTTTCAGGCATGCGGGCGGCGCCAGACATGCCCCACTCGTCGATCGACAGGAGCAACTGATGGACAGCAAGACACTCACGGCAATCGCAGACGAGCCCAGCGAAGCGGCCAGCGAAAGCCGGCTTTCCTGGTACGCAGAAGCCGGTCCGCGCGCGCGACGCGCGTTCTGGAGCTGCAAGGTCGGCTACATGCTCGACGGCATGGACACGCAGATGCTCTCGTTCGTGATCCCGACGCTCGTCGCGACGTGGGGCATCACGCTCGCGGATGCCGGGTTCATCGGCACGTTGACGCTGCTTTCGTCGGCGTTGGGCGGCTGGATCGCGGGCATACTTTCCGACCGCATTGGCCGCGTGCGCACACTGCAACTGACCGTGTTGTGGTTCGCCGTCTTCACAGGGCTGTGCGGACTTGCGCAGAACTACGGTCAGTTGCTCGCCGCCCGCGCATTGATGGGCTTTGGCTTCGGCGGTGAATGGACCGCGGGCGCCGTGCTGATCGGCGAGGTGATTCGCGCACGCGACCGCGGCAAGGCCGTGGGCCTCGTGCAGTCCGGCTGGGCGCTCGGCTGGGGCATGGCCGCCCTGCTCTACGCCGTGCTCTTTTCGGCGATGGCCCCGGAGCTCGCGTGGCGTGCGCTGTTCCTGATCGGCCTCGTGCCCGCGTTTCTCGTGCTGGTGATCCGCCGCTATGTGAAGGAACCCGAAGTATTCGAGCAGGCGAAAGCAATACGGCGCGACGCCAACGATACGCCGCGCTTCACCGAAATCTTCGCGCCGAAGCTGCTGTCCACGACGCTGCGCGCCGCGCTGCTCACGACGGGCGCGCAAGGCGGCTACTACGCGATCACCACCTGGCTGCCCACCTTCCTCAAGACGGAGCGCCATCTCACGGTGATGGGCACAGGCGGCTATCTGGCGATGATCATCGCTGGCTCTTATGTCGGCTACCTGTCGAGCGCGTGGCTCACGGACCGCATTGGCCGCAAGCCCAATTTCATTCTGTTCGCAGTCGGCTCGATGGCGATCGCGTTCGCCTACACGTCGCTGCCGCTCACGAATACGTCGATGCTTTGGCTCGGCTTCCCGCTTGGCTTTTTCGCCTCCGGCATTTTCTCGGGCATGGGCGCGTTTCTCACCGAACTCTTCCCCACTCGCGTGCGCGGTTCGGGACAGGGCTTCTGCTACAACGTCGGCCGCGCGATCGGCGCGCTGTTTCCCGTGCTGATCGGCTCACTGTCGAAAGAGTTCGGTCTTGGCACGAGCATCGGCATTTTTGCAGTAGCCGCCTACGGCGTGCTGATCGTCGCCGCCCTCACGCTGCCCGAAACACGCGGACGCGAACTCGAATCCGCATGAACCCGGCACGCACGATTGCGCGCCCCTTCGATCAACCGTCCCTGCATGTCGCTCTCATCTTTCATCGCACCATGAAACAAGATCACGTACCCGAAGCATGCACGCCGTCCCGCTGGCAATTCTGGATCGACCGCGGCGGCACCTTCACCGATATCGTCGCGCGTCGGCCGGATGGCTCGCTGACCACCCATAAGCTGCTCTCCGAAAACCCCGAGCACTATCGCGACGCGGCCGTTGCGGGCATCCGTCATCTGCTTGGCTTGCGCGAAGGCGAAGCGATCACGCCGCGCGATGTCGAGATGGTCAAGATGGGGACGACCGTCGCGACCAATGCCTTGCTCGAACGCAAGGGCGAGCCCGTCGCGCTGGTGACCACGCGCGGCTTTCGCGACGTGCTGCGAATCGCGTACCAGAACCGTCCGCGCCTCTTCGACCTCGACATCGCGCTGCCCGAAGCGCTCTATCAGCGCGTGATCGAAATCGACGAACGTGTGAGCGCGCAAGGCGACGTTGTCGTGCCGCTCGATCTTTCCGCCACGGAAGCAGCCTTGCGCGAGGTCTTCGACGCGGGCATCCGCGCGCTGGCCATCGTGCTCGTTCACGGCTATCGGCACACCGCGCATGAGCGCGAAGTCGCGGCATTGGCGCGGCGCATTGGCTTCACGCAGGTCTCGGTTTCGCATGAGGTGTCGCCGCTGATGAAGATGGTGTCGCGCGGCGACACCACCGTCGTCGACGCTTATCTGTCGCCGATCCTGCGCCGCTACGTCGATCAGGTGGCGAGCGAGATGCCCGGCGTGAATCTGCAGTTCATGCAGAGCAGCGGCGGCCTCACGCGTGCCGATCTGTTCCAGGGCAAGGACGCGATTCTTTCCGGCCCGGCAGGCGGCATCGTCGGCATGGTGCGCGCGGCGCAGACGGCGGGCTTCGAGCGCGTCATCGGCTTCGACATGGGCGGCACGTCCACCGATGTATCGCACTTCAACGGCGAGTTCGAGCGCGTGTTCGAAACGCAGGTGGCGGGCGTGCGCATGCGCGCGCCGATGATGAGCATTCACACGGTGGCGGCCGGCGGCGGCTCGATACTCGGCTTCGACGGCGCACGTCTGCGTGTCGGCCCTGCATCGGCGGGCGCGAACCCCGGACCGGCCGCGTACCGGCGCGGCGGCCCGCTCACGGTGACCGACTGCAACGTGATGCTCGGCAAGATTCAACCCGATTATTTTCCGCATGTTTTCGGTCCGCATGCCAACCAGCCGCTAGACCGCGAAGCGGTGGCGACACGCTTTCGCGCACTCGCCGACGAGATTTGCGCGGCGACGGGCCAGCGCCGCACGCCGGAAGAGATCGCGGAAGGCTATCTGGAGATCGCGATCGGCAGCATGGCGAACGCGATCAAGAAGATTTCGGTGCAGCGCGGCCACGACGTGTCGCAATACGTGCTCACGACCTTCGGCGGCGCCGGCGGCCAGCATGCATGCGGCGTGGCCGATGCGCTCGCCATGACGAAGGTGTTCGCGCACCCGCTCGCGGGCGTGCTGTCGGCGTTCGGCATGGGTCTCGCCGATCAGACCGCGATGCGCGAGCGCGCGCTCGAAATCGTGCTCGACGACACGTCGCTTGCCTCCATCGACGCAGCGCTCGATGCGCTCGTCGATGAAGCAACCCGCGTGCTGCTCGATCAAGGCGTCGACGCGGCGCGCATTTCGACGGCGCGGCGTGTGCACCTGCGCTATCAGGGCACCGATTCGGCGCTCGCGGTCAATGCGGGCAGCGTACTGTCGATGCGCGCGGCGTTCGAAGCGGCTTATCGGCAGCGCTACGCGTTTCTCATGGCGGATACGCCGCTCGTGGTGGAACTCGCCTCCGTTGAAGCAATCGGTCATTCGGATGCCCAGCCGGTGGCAGGCAGCATCGCCGATCGCCCTGCCGGCGGCGCGCCCACGGCCGCCGCGACGGTCCGCATGTATTCGGGCGGCCGCTGGCACGACGCGTCGCTCTATGCGCGCGATACGCTGATGGCGGGCGACACGCTCGACGGCCCGGCCATCATCGCCGAGAAGAACGGCACGACCGTGGTGGAGCCTGGCTGGCAGGCGGCGCTGACGGGCGACGGCAACGTCGTGATGACGCGTGTGCTCGCGCTGCCGACGCGCCGCTCGATCGGCACGCAAGCCGACCCGGTGCGGCTGGAGATCTTCAACAACCTGTTCATGTCGGTGGCCGAGCAAATGGGTCTGCGTCTGCAGAACACTGCCTACTCGGTCAACATCAAGGAACGGCTCGACTTTTCGTGCGCGATCTTCGACGCGGCCGGCCATCTCATTGCGAACGCGCCGCACATGCCCGTGCATCTGGGCTCGATGGGCGAAAGCATCCGGACCGTCATCGAACGCAATCGCGGCACGATGCGCGACGGCGATGTGTTCATGCTCAACGATCCGTATCACGGCGGCACGCATCTTCCCGATGTCACCGTCATCACACCCGTGTTCGCCGACGGCAGCGAGGAGCCGCTCTTTTATGTTGGCTCGCGCGGCCATCATGCGGATATCGGCGGGATCACGCCGGGCTCGATGCCGGCCGCTTCCACGCACATCGAAGAAGAAGGCGTGCTGATCGACAACTGGCAGCTCGTTTCAGCAGGTGTGCTACGCGATGCCGAAACGCGCGCGTTGCTGGCGTCGGGCCGCTATCCCGCTCGCAACATCACGCAGAACATGGCCGACCTGCGCGCGCAGGTCGCGGCCAATCAGAAAGGCGTAGACGAACTGCGCCGCATGGTCGCGCAATTCGGCCGCGACGTGGTGCTCGCCTTCATGCAGCACGTGCAGGACAATGCGGAAGAAGCGGTGCGCCGCGTGATCGGCGCGCTCAAGGACGGCGCGTATCGCTATGCGCTCGACAACGGCGCGGTGATCGACGTGGCGATCCACGTCGATGCTTCCACGCGCAGCGCAACGGTCGATTTCACGGGCACGTCGGCACAACTGCCGAACAACTTCAATGCGCCGAAGGCGGTCTGCATGGCAGCCGTGCTCTACGTGTTCCGCACGCTGGTGGGCGACGATATCCCGCTCAACGCCGGTTGCCTGCGGCCGCTTTCCGTGATCGTGCCGGAGGGTTCGATGCTCAATCCCGTCTATCCCGCTGCCGTCGTGTCGGGCAACGTCGAAACTTCATCGGCGATCACAAATGCGCTGTATGGCGCGCTCGGTGTCGTGGCGTCGAGCCAGGGCACGATGAACAACTTCACGTTCGGCGATGCGCGCTACCAGTACTACGAGACGATCGCGGGCGGCAGCGGCGCGGGAGACGGCTTCAATGGCGTCGATGCCGTGCAGACGCATATGACCAACTCGCGCCTGACGGACCCGGAAGTGCTCGAATGGCGTTACCCCGTGCGGCTCGAATCGCATCTGATCCGCGCCGGTTCGGGCGGCGCGGGACAGTGGAAAGGCGGCAATGGCGCGATCCGGCGCATCCGCTTTCTCGCGCCGATGACAGCCTCGATCCTGTCGAACAACCGCATCCACGCGCCATTCGGCGCGGCAGGCGGCGCTTCGGGAAGACAAGGCAGCAATCGCGTCGAACGGGCGGACGGCGAGATCGTCGCGCTGGGCCATATCGCCAGTGTCGAGATGGCGGCGGGTGATGTGTTCGTCGTTGAAACGCCTGGCGGCGGCGGTTTCGGGCGGATTTGACGCGGCTTGCGGCGAGCCGTTGCGCAGCGCGGCTCGCGTTACCTTCTGAAGAGACAGAGCGGCGCACGACCTTCGGCGCCCCTTCGCGCAAGTCCGGCGCACTGACACATCGTGCCCGTCTTCTGCCATGCCTATGCGGCACCCGCTTCAGTGCAGGTCATTCCGTTACTCCGAGCAGATGTTCGATGTGTTCTTCAACACGGGCACGCGCCTCGGTGATCGCGTGATCCGTAGTCCGCGAAACAAGCGGAAAGTCGAGACCATTGCCCTTGAATCTCCCCGCGTAGTGCACCCATGACCGATACGCGTACACGCCCGAATCGCGCCGGACCAGGTTGATCGTCACGTCGTAGGTACGCTGCATGCCGCTCGCGCGCGTGTAGGGAAACTTGTGGACTTCCGAGTGAATCATGGATACCGCCTCCGGGTGTTCGAGTCCACGTGACGCTTCGTGCCGGCGAACATATTGGCCCGGCCTCGAAACGCGCTAATCGTTGCAGACGAAACCGTTGCGCCTCAAGGAAGATCGACGGCAGTTTTGTGTGCGGAACCGGCTTGCTTTGACGGGATATCGCAGGGCGGCAACGGCATCGGTTCGTTATCCGCGAATGCCGTGCCGCAGCGCACCGCAAACGCGAACGCGCATTGCCGGTTCGCGAAGTGACCGAGATCGCCAAGCGACGTCGCCTCGCCATCCTCTTCGAGAATGGCGACCCGGGCGACAAAGGTATTGCCGCTTCGTGCGACCGACGGCTGAATCGCTACGCCGTGGTGAAAGAAGTGCATATCGCCTCCTCAGACCCTTATATGGAGACCCCGCTGCGGACTGGATCGCGCCAACGGTGTCGGAAAGTCCTGACGACATTGTAAGCTATTTGTCAGCATTCAGGAGCCGGTGCGCGTCGATGACGCAGTGGGACGTGTTCCCGGTTGCCGCGTGGTGTGCGAAACGCCAACTCGTCTTCAGCGCACATGTTCGACTTCATCGAATGTATTCATCGGGAGGACCGTACGGCAGACGGTGACATTGCGTTCAGCATGTGACTACGCGAACAGGCTACGCGTGCGCTGCGATCTCATCTATTCCCTCATCAAGGAAACACCATGCTTCAGTTCTACTTCCACCCGTCTCCCAATCCTCTCAAGGTGGCGCTTCTGATCGAAGAGCTTGAAACACCATTCGATCTTTCCGCCGTCGATACTTTCAAGGGAGAACAACACGCGCCCGCGTACCGGAAGATCAATCCGAACGGCAAGGTCCCGGCCATCGTCGATGACGGTGTGACCGTATTCGATTCGCACGCGATTCTTCTGCACCTCGGCGCAAAGCATGGGAAGTTCGTCCCCGCCGCGCCGTCGCAGCATGCCGCGATGCTCTCGTGGCTCCAGTTCGTCGCGACAGGGCTGTCGCCGTTTTCCGGCCAGGCCGTGCATTTCCTGCACCATGCACCGGAACCGCTGCCGTATGCGCGCAACCGTTATCTGAAAGAAGTCGAGCGTCACTATCGCATTCTCGATGAGCGTCTCGCGAGTTCGCGGTATCTGGCGGGCGACACTTACTCGATCGCCGATATCGCGCTGTGGGGCTGGGCGCATTTCGCCGGCTATATCCTGGGCGAAAAGGGACTCTCCGACTATCCGCACGTCAAGCGTCTGGTCGACGAGATCTCGGCGCGTCCAGCGGCTATCCGCGCGCTGGCGCTGAAAGACAGGCAGGTGTTCAAGGCCGAGTTCGACGAAGAGACTCGCCGCGCGCTGTTCCCGCAGAACGCCTCGCTCACGGCTTAAATAGCCGCGAGAACTTGCGCGCCGGTTGTCTGGAATGGCGAGTCCCGGCGCGTTGCAGACCGATGCTGTAGTGTTACAGCTTTCCTGCTCTCGCAGCCGGCGTCGCAGATACCGGCTAATCGAATCTACTGCTATGAAGAAGATTGGCTTTCTCTCCTTTGGTCACTGGGCCAATTCTCCGGGTTCACAGGCACGATCGGCAGCCGATGTACTTCTGCAATCCATCGACCTCGCCGTCGCCGCCGAAGAACTCGGCGCGGATGGTGCGTTCTTTCGCGTCCATCATTTTGCTCAACAGCTTGCATCGCCCTTTCCACTTCTCGCCGCAATCGGCGCGAAGACGCGCACGATCGAGATTGGAACGGGTGTCATCGACATGCGCTACGAGAACCCGCTCTACATGGCAGAAGATGCTGGCGCAGCCGATCTGATTGCTGGCGGACGGCTGCAACTCGGTATTAGCCGAGGCTCCGGCGAACAGGTTATCGATGGCTGGCGCCACTTCGGGTACGCGCCAGAAGAAGGCGAGACGCACGCCGATCTGGCACGCCGTCACACGGAAGTGTTTTATGAAGTGCTGCGAGGCAAGGGTTTTGCACAGCCGAATCCGCGCCCCATGTTTGCCAACCCGCCGGGACTTCTACGCGTCGAACCTCATTCCGAAGGACTTCGTGAGCGCATCTGGTGGGGCTCGGGCTCCAACGCGACTGCCGTTTGGGCCGCGAAAATGGGCATGAACCTGCAGACGTCCACACTGAAGAACGACGAAACGGGCCGTCCGCTTCATATCCAGCAAGCGGAGCAGATCCAGGTTTTCCGCGACGCATGGAAAGAGGCCGGGCATACGCGAGCGCCGCGCGTGTCGGTCAGCCGGAGTATCTTCGCGCTCGTGAATCAACAGGACCGCATGTATTTCGGACGGGGCACGCAGAGCAAGGACACAATCGGTTTTCTCGACGACGACGTCCAGAAGATATTTGGCAGGAATTACGCTGCGGAGCCCGACGTTCTCATCGAAGAACTGGCAAAAGACGAAGCTATTGCGGCAGCCGATACGTTGCTACTCACCGTGCCCAATCAGTTAGGGGTCGAGTACTGCGCGCACGTCATAGAATCGATTCTCACGCATGTCGCTCCGGGTCTCGGTTGGCGTTGACGCGCGGGAAGACTGCCAGAAAAAAATCCCGCCATTTCCGACGATGATCCGGCGCGCCGCGTGGGGACCCACTGCACGGAATCCGTCCGGCGGGATTCCATCGTTCCGAACTCAACTCCCCTGGTAGATATCACAGGACAATCCGACGACACACGGCCCGCCATTCCTTCCTCGTCCGCTTCCACTCGACCCACCTGGCTGAGGACCGACGGAATCGTATTCATAGCGATTCATCGAACTGGCGGGCTGCGCCATTTGTGGTTGGGACATCGTCGCAGCGGGCGCCATTTGTGGGTCGGCGCTTCCGGACGGCTGTTGCCATGTTGTCTGCGCATACGCAAAGTCCGTGACCGCGGACAATGCAGAAACTACCAATAACGAAGCCAAAAGAACTCTCATTTCTGCACCTTTGTCGATAATGCAATTCGATTCAATCCGATAAGGATAACGAATCGAAATACATTGACTTGAAGAAAAAACAGACTTTCGGTTGCCGATTGAGGAAAAGGAAGCCTGCTCCGGCCAGCAGCGTGACTTTTATGATCGGAGGCATCCTCTGAAGAGGTCACGGGGGCACATGTTTAGGGACGCGCCTTTTCTTGTCCTCCTGTTATAGACCCGTCCTCAAAGGAAATCCAGCGCCGAGCACACCCGTGCCAGTTCTGCCGTCAGATCGCGCACGGCATCGGCGAGTGCGCCATATACATGTAAATAGCCGGACGGCGGCCTTTCAACCATAACAGGTCCGTAAGCATGCAGGGTCCACTCTGATGGCATACATTAGTACAGCAATGCCCAAGTCACGCCATCCACTCACTGGAGTTCGACCATGAGCTACGACCCCGCCGATACGGCAGTTGTGTTTATCGATCCACAGAACGACGTGTTGAGCCCTACGGGCAAAAACTGGGGCGCCGTCGGTGCGAGCGTGACCGAAAACCGAACGGTCGAAAATATGGTGAAAATCTTCACGGCAGCCAAAGCAGCGAAGTTCAGCGTGTTCATTTCCCCACACTATTTCTATCCGACCGACCGTGCATGGAAATTCAACGGCCCACTGGAGACAGACGAGTTTGCGACAAGCACCTTCGCACGAGCGGGGGCGCTGAACCTCAGCGGATTCGAGAAATCGGGGGCCGACTGGCTGGATGAGTTCAAGCCGTTTATCGAGGACGGCGAGACTATCGTGGTGAGTCCGCACAAGGTGTTCGGACCGCAGACAAATGACCTGACGCTGCAACTTCGAAAGCATCGCGTGCAAAAAGTCGTGCTGGGCGGGATGCTAGCCAATATGTGTGTCGAGTCTCACCTGCGCGATCTGATCGAGCAGGGTTTCGAAGTGTGCGTCGTCTCCGACGCGACGGCGGGGCCGCGTCATCCGATCTGGGGCGACGGTTATAAGGCGGCGATGATCAACTATGCGTTTCTTGCGCATGCCGTTGTCACGACCCAGGAGGTCGTGGACTCGATGACGGGAAGATAGCTGCGCCTCGAACCACGCGTCGCGCGTCGGCACCACAAGAGCGTTCAAAAGCATCGCATCGATCACATGGCCTCCATCTAATAAATGACGGTCATCATCTATTGTATAAATGATGACCGTCATTTATTATCAGCGTGTTCCCGATCCGCTATTCGGGCTTTTCTTGCGCACAAACCAATGTCGCGCGCCGTCACCGACGTTCCAGTCGAGGAAATTATCATGCCACTTGTACGTATCGATCTCGCAGAAGGTCAATCCGCCGAGTATCGCAGCGCCGTCGCCGACGAGGTCTACAAGGCGATGACTACCACGATGAACGTGCCCGTCAATGACCGTTTCATGGTGATCAACGAGCACAAGTCCGGCAACTTCATTGCCGATCCGACCTATCTGGGCATCGAGCGCTCGCCTCAGTGCATCATCGTTCAGCTCACATTGAATGCGGGCCGCGATATCACACTCAAAAAAGCCTTCTACAAGGCGCTGAGCGAAGGTCTTCACGCGCGCGTCGGACTGCGGCGAGAAGACCTGTTCATCAGCCTCGTCGAAGTGCCGAAGGAGAACTGGTCGTTCGGCAACGGCGAAGCACAATACGCGCAATAAGCGCAGGGGCGACGCGCGCCGCACTCACCACGGAGGGCCCGGATGCCTCGCGTATCGAAGGAACAAACCGACAGGAACCGCTTGCTGATCGAGGCGGCGTCCGCGCGCCTCTTCAAGGAGCGCGGGCTGAATGGTGTCTCGGTCACCGACATCATGGCGAGCGCGGGGCTCACGCATGGCGGGTTCTACGGCCATTTCGAATCGAAGGACGAACTCGCCGCGGTGGCGTGCGAGCGTGCATTCGGTGAATCCGTGGTGCGCTGGAGAACGCTGGTCAAGGACGATGCGGGCGAACAGGCGTTCGTCGACGCGCTCGCGAAGCACTATCTCAGCGCGAAGCAGCGCGACGAGCCCGGCGGTGGCTGCCCCGCCGTCGGTCTCGCTGCTGACGTGGCACGTGAGGAGACGACCAAGCCGGTGCGCGGCGCCTATGCGCAAGGGCTCAAGTCGATGTTCAGCCGGCTCGCGTCGTTTGCGGGTCCGCGCCCGTCGAAGCGAGCGCGTCAGCGCGCCATCGCCCGCCTTTCGATGCTGGTGGGTGCGGCCACGCTCGCGCGCGCGGTGCGGGGCGATCCGCTCTCCGATGAAATACTGACGGCCGTGCGCGATTATCTGCACGACAGTTTCCAATAGCGGTACCGCCCGTTAGCGCTGCCATCGGCGCGTTCGCCTCTTCTGAAGAACGGCACGGAACGTCCGGCGAGCCAGAGGGAGATCGTTCGACGCAAGGATGGTATTAACCCACTACGACGCAGCGCGAAAAGGAATCACCGCCAGCAACTGCGCCACTCCCGCGTGCAATTTGCGTTTGCTGGCACCGTCGGCGGCCTGGACGGACAGGCCGGAGAAAACGGACATGCACAAGGTGGCAAGCGCCGCGTAGTCCGCATCGCGCGCGAGTTCGCCCTGTTCGAAGGCTTTCTTCAAGCGCTTTTCTACGGTACGCGTCATCCTGAGACGCAACCCCTGAAGAAAGTTTCGCAGCTCGACGTGCTCCGCGCCGATCCCCGCGCCGCCGAGAAAAATCATGCATCCACGAGAACGCTGTCCGCTCGTGAAAAGGTCGATGCTTGCATCGAACATCGCTTCGAGGCTTTCGCGCAAAGTCGCGCGCGATTCGAAGTTCCTCAACGCCGCGCCGCCTTCAGCGCGCACGTAAAGCTCGATCGCCTCGCGATACAGGCTTTCTTTGTTGCCGAATGCCGCGTAGATGCTCGGCGAGTTGACGCCCATTGCATCGACGAGATCCGACATCGAGCACATGTCGAAGCCTTTTTCCCAGAAAAGGTCCATGGCGCGCCTGAGCGCCACCTCGCGTTCGAATGCTCTCGGCCTGCCGCGCCCTTTGGTTTCGCCGCCACTGGCTGGCTCCATGTCCCCTCTCTCCGGGCATGCAATTGTCGCAAACCCACGAAAACTGAATTCTATGTCGATCATAACAAAAATATGGACGCACGCGCTGAGCCTGTGCTTCAATATGTGTAATAGTCGTCACAAAAATATCGTGCCCATCGGGTAGATGCGATGGTCGAGCGGTTTAACATCTTAAGGATTGTGCAATGAAGCTGATTTCCTCTTCCCTGTTCGCTGCCACGTTGCTGGCCGTGCCGATGGTATCGCACGCGCAAGCGGTTTCCGAGGCGAAGGCTGACTCGCCCGTGTACACCGTATTCGTCGATGCGCCCACGGGCTACACGTTCGTGAAGTTGCCGGACGGCTGGAAATTCGTCGGCGCTGTGACGCAGGAAGACGCGCGCCTCGTGCAGGCTGGCTCGGTGCCGAAAGCACACTCATCGGCGAAGCAGTCGAGTTAAGCAGAGGTTGGAAGTACTCAAAAGGCAAACGCCGCTTTTCGTGCGAAGAGCGGCGTTTGTTGTTACCGCGTTGCGTTTAGCGGCTGACAGGCCGCGCGAAACAGCAAACCGCCTCATCCCCGTTTGGGATGCTCAAGAAAGAATCGCAGCATCTCGGCACTCGCGTCCGGGCCGCTCGGGTCCGTATAACTGCCGCGTGCATTACCGCCCGACCACGCGTGTGGCGCGCCATGAATCGTCCACAGCTCCGCCTCGTTTCCATCGGGGGAAACAAGCTTCGCGACGGTACAGCTACGCCGGCCCGCTCCGGCCTGACGCCGTACACTGCCGTCAGGCCGCGCGTCGAAACCCTGCACCAGTTGCGTAGCGTTCGTGACGTGAACCGTGGCGTCCGCGTCGCCATGAAAGACGATCATGGGCCGCTTCGGTGCGTCTTTGGCGGGCTTCCCATGCGCGGTCGCGCTGCGGCGTTTGCCGCCTTTCATTGCGGCGAGCGCAGAGGGCAAATCGTGCGCACAGCCGGCTGGCAGACCGGAATGCACGCCCGCCGCCGCGTACAGGTCAGGGTAGGTGGCGATCATGATCGCCGCCATCGCGCCGCCCGCAGACAGGCCCGCGACATACACGCGCGACCGATCGACATTATGGGCCGCGATGATCTCGCGCGTGATGCCTGCGATCAACGACGGCTCGCCATTCTCGCGGTGCTGATCGTTGGGTTTGAACCAGTTCCAGCATTTCGACGGATTGGCCTGTTGCGGCTGCACCGGGTAAGCGACCAGGCATCGATGCTGCTCGGCAAGCGCGTTCATCTGCGTACCTGCGGCAAAGTCGTCGGCGTTCTGCGTGCAGCCGTGCAGCATCACGATCAATGGCAGCGGCTCACCGACTGCGCCCGCTGGCACATACAGCCGATACTGCCGCGAGCCCGCGGCGTTCGAATACGCATGCGTGCTGAAATGCCCCCGGTCTTCGACGTCGTCGGCATGTTCTCGTGCGGTATGTGGCGTGACATCCTTGGCTATTGTCCCGGCGAACGGAAAAACGGCTGGCTCTCGCACCGCGTCGCTCACGCCATCGACAACGTCGCCTCGCAGCGCGCGTTGTATGGCTTGCGTCGCTTCGGCGGGACCGCGAGTACGCAGCAAGGTCATCGCTTCGTGCATTGAATTCATGAAACCTTCGTCGAATTTCATCGTTTGTGTCCGGTTAGCGGAAGTGGGTATTGCGCCGCGTGATCAGTGGATTCTGTCAGCGAGCGCCGTCTTGACGGCAGGCGAGGCGTGAAACGCGCCAAGCACCGTGACGCTTTCGATGGTGGCGAGCGCAAGTTCGGGCGTGACGTCGCTGGCAATGCTGGCGAGTCCCAGCACCTGAATGGTGAGGCGCTGGCGCGCGGCGCGAACCGCTTCGAGGTCCTGCCGCGAAAAATGCTGGAGTCCGAGCACGAGGGCACGGCGTGTCACCGTGTCCTGCACGACCTGCGCATGAAGAGCAAGCTGGTTGCGAATGGCCGTCCGGATCAGGTCGGTCCGGTTCGAATAAAAGCCTTCTTCGACCAGCAGATCGATCTGTCCGAGATCGACGGGGCCCAGGTTGATCGTGATTTTTTCCGACTCGCCGCCCTTGGGACGAATCAGTTCGAGTGCAGCGGGTTTCTTCATTTTTCCATCCTCTCACCATCCATATGGATGGTTATAGGCTGGTTTTTGTCGCACCGCAACATCAACATTCAGGGCCGGTACACTTTCTGGCGCCCCCAGGAACACGCGTTACAGCAGGCTGGTAGGTTGCGGAATCGATACGCGGCGAATGCCCGTCCGGAACTCGGCGTCGCTGTTCCAGAAGGTGGACAGTGAACTGGTCCCCGAAACTCGGGCAACACTGGAAGCTGCGCAACGTTCATTCGATGCGGCAAACGCTACACTTGCGAAGGACTCTCCGCTTCAAGCCGATGTCCATCAGGCGCTGGACGAATTTCGTCGAACCCTTGTTCGTCCTGGATCACTGCCGGAATATTTGCAACGGCATGCTGAATCACTTCTGCGGGGTAAACCGGACCGCAACTGAACCCATCGCGTCGGGGAAGTGCCAACGGCGCACGGCGCGAACAACGACAAAGGGGGAGATCGCCTGCCGTGAAGATATTTGCTGTGCTCGCTGTCGTTTGCGGTTTGCTTGCTGCGCCGGCTTTTGCCGCCAACGTCGGCTTCGAAGAGGTCAAGATCGCCAATGGCACCGAACCGCCATTGACGGCCGGAATCTGGTATCCGACCAACGCTGCCGCAGCCGGGCAAACCGTCGGCAACTCCACGGAGACTGTCGCACGGGATGCGCCCGTCGCAGGGCGAGGCTTGCCGTTGATCGTGATCTCGCACGGCGGCGGCGGATGGTACGACAGCCACTATGACACCGCCATCGCGCTGGCCCACGCCGGCTTCGTGGCAGCGGCGGTGAGCCATGCGGGTGACACGTTCGACGATCAGAGCCGCGTTATGCAACTATGGCGTCGTCCCGTTCAACTGCACCGACTGGTGGACTACATGCTGGACGAGTGGGCCGATCATGAGCATCTGGACAAGGCGCGCGTCGGCGCATTCGGCTTCTCCAATGGCGGCTTCACCGTACTCGTGACGGTGGGCGGTGTGCCGAAACTGTCGGAGATTGCTCCATATTGTCACGCACACGCGGATCACGACCTGTGCAGCGCGCTGCAGTATGCCGGAGTCAATCCCGATCTGGCAGAGGCGGTGCCCGCGAGCATGTGGGTGCGGGACCCGCGAATCAAGGCCGCGGTGATTGCGGCTCCCGCTTTCGGGTTTGCCTTTGGACGCGAGGGCTTAAGCGGCGTACGTATCCCAATCCAACTGTGGCGTGCCGCCGATGACCGTCATCAGCCGGACCCCTACTATGAAGAAGCGGTGCGCACCGGCCTGCCCTATCCGCCTGAATATCACGTTGTACCGAACGCAGGACACTACGATTTTCTGCCGCCCTGCAATGCACGCCTCGCCCGCAAGATGCCCGCCCTTTGCAATAGCTTGCCGGGCTTCGATCGCGCGGCGTTCCACGAGCAGTTCAATGGAGACGTGGTCGATTTTTTTCGCACGACGTTGCACTGAGTTTTCCTGTTCCCCGGCACACAGAAAATCAAGCCCGGCAATGAACGAAACAAAAATGACCTTTTCCCCAATGAACATCAGCAACACCGGGATTGCCAACCCGACCGGCTATCGCTATTCGCCGTCAGCACGAGAAGCATCTGTTCCGCGGAGCGAATAGTCGAACCCATCACGCGTCAAACGGGCCCCCTCAGCGCCTCCACGATCCCCGCCGCTGCCCGCGCGGCCACTTCACACCCGAGCACGATATGGGCCTCCGAAGTATCCTCGATGAAATCGTGACTGACGCCGCCAATGCTCGGCACGAAAAGCATGCATGCGGGAATGTGATGAGCGATCACCTGCGCATCGTGAGACGCACCGCTCGGCATATGAATCCACTGGCCCGGTGCGACCGCTTCGGCCGCTTGCGCAATGCGCTGCTGCAACGCCGTATCCATTACGACCGGCTCTTCCGGGCCGTCGCAAGGTATCAGTTCGACCTGCACGGCATGCTGCAAATTCCACTCGTCCACTAACGCAGCAAGCGCGCTTTCCATCGCATGCAGCCGCTCGGAGTTCCCGTCACGGAACTGCAAGTACATATCGGCCTTGCCGGGCACCACACTGAACGAACCCGGATCGAGATCGATCCGGCCAACAGTCCACACCGTGTCCGCATCCGCCAGGCGGCCAAACGCAGCATCGATACGCGCGATGAACGCAACCAGCGCCGCGCCCGCGTCGCGCCTGATGGACATCGGCGTCGTGCCCGCGTGATTCCGCTGCCCGGTGAAGCGCAACTGAAACTCGCGGATGCCGACAATCGTCGTCACCACGCCAATCGACTTCCCCGATGCTTCGAGCCTTCCGCCCTGTTCGATATGCGGTTCGAGATAGGCGCGTTGTCTCGTCCGATCGAGCATCACGCGCGGCACGTCGGCCACGCCTGCCTGTGCGAGCGCATCGCCGAGCAACAGGCCGTCACGATTGCGCGCGTGCTGCAACGATGCATCGATTGCATCGCCGACGAAACTGCGACTGCCAAGGAAACTCGAAAACGCGCCCTCTTCGTCGATCCACGATGCCACGTCCACCGCGAAGTCGCGTGTCGCCGCGCATTCGTCCAGGGCGCGCGCGATTTCGAGGCCGTAGATCACGCCGAGCGCGCCGTCCAGCCAGCCGCCCGTCGGCTGCGTGTCGGTGTGCGAGCCGATCACGAGCGCGGGGCCGGACTTGCGCGAGCGCCCGAACACCGTCCCGACACCATCGATGGTTGCGTCCAGCCCGGCATCGGTCATCCGGCTGGCAAGCCAGCGGCGCGCGTCCATATCGACCGGCGACAGCGACAGGCGCACCACGCCGGGTCCATTGGCGCCAAAGTTACGCAAAGCCTTGAGATCGTCGAGCAGACGAGCGGGATTGATGCGTGGGAAGTCTTGCACGCGGGTCCTCCGAAACAGGCGTATTTGGGCAAAGCGTGATTTTCGCATCAACCCAATGAACTCGCGCTAGGTGGGGCCTTCACGCGTTGGACCCAATGTCTAAAGGACTTTTGTCCTCTGTAGCAGGCGCCGCGTCGACGCTGCTCCTGGCGAGGATTTCCCGCTGACCGATCCCGGCGCTGAACGGGCGGGCTGTCCCCTTGGTCCCCGTCTACGCTGTCGAAGCGCCGCCCCGACAGCCGGCCAGGCCGTCGCCTGATTTCCCGGCACAACAGTTTTTCACGCCGGGAATAAATCTCCGATCCGCACGGTATTGCCTCGTGCGTCCACAGCGTTGCAGACCTTTGCCCACTGGGCGAGAGGCGCCTGTACATGCGAACCGTGAGTGCCGTTGACGCGTTCGAAACACGCGTGCGTGCCCAGAACCAAGAACAATGCTTTCCAGTTATCCGCCTTAATCTTGCGCGGGCGGATACCTACACTGCATTCAACGGTTCGCAAACGCGATTGTTTGAAAACTGAACCGAATACCGGAGGTAACTATCATGAAGTCCCTGATCCACGCCGTTGTGATTGCCGCAGCCCTCGCTGCCCCCGTAGCCGCATTCGCCCAGTCGAACCAGCCCGTCACCCGTGCGCAGGTACGCGCCGAACTCATTCAACTCGAAAAGGCTGGGTATCATCCCGGCGATGGTGACAACACCAGCTATCCAGCAGAGATTCAGGCAGCCGAGGCTAAGGTTGCTGCGCAGAACAATGCGACGGGCATGGGTGGCGTCACGAGCGGATCGTTTGGTGCCGGTCACGCTGCCGTTTCGAAGGCTGATTGGGACGCGATGTACAACCGTCCGTAATATCCGCGCGACCTGATGTGAAACCGGCCGGCAGTCTCTGCCGAATCCGGCCGCGGGTCAAAGTCGTTCTACATTACCTCCGCCGTCGAGTCCCTCTCGACGGCTTCGCACAGACCTCAACGGTCTGTGCGTCTTTTTTTTTTGGTTCGCCGGGACCCAATCAGAACCGGGCGCGCATGCCTACAGTGCCGACAACCTGATTGCCCGTCGACCACGCGCCTCGTCGATTGCACTTTTGTATTGGCTGTCATACTTTGGTCTGGTTGGCTTTCTGCCGGACGATGCTTGCGCGCCCAGGCGAACGTCACCGTGCCGCACACCATTGAACCGATCGAACCCTTCGCCCATATCGCGTTCGTACCGTCGTCCGCTACGCTGCACTATCATGGTCGGCTCAGGAGGACGCATATGTGTACCTGCGAATCGACCCCGCACGACGTTGGTCGTGCACGAACCAGGCTGTCATAGCAGACATGCGAAACCCGCGATACCGCAAAATCCGGTTGCTGATCGTGACGGCATGCGCGTTGTCCGCGTCCGTGCTGATCAACGGCTGCCAGTCGGCGGCGACGCCACCCGCGACCGCGACCGGGAAGATCGCCCCTGACGATGCTACGCTCGCCGCCCGCGTGAGGCAGGCGTTACTCGCGGACGCGGGACTGCGGTCGCTGCCGATCAGCGTAGCGACGTATCGGGGCGTCGTGCAGTTATCGGGCTACGTGGATTCGGAAGCACAGATTCAGAGTGCGCTCGCCGTGACGCGCGGCGTGCCGGGCGTGCAATCCGTGAGCAACGATCTGCACGTCAGGGCGCAATGACGCGCCATTGCCGGATCGACCCTGCGTAGCCGTCGAACCTTGTCGGAAGTGGGCATCCGGTTCATCGCTGATGCAGCGATCAACCGCCCTCGACATCTGTCCGCTCCCTAGTGATTCCGATCAGCCGTTGCCCTTCTTTGCTGTCCTCGACTCTCCAGCCACGCGCGCTTAACGCCGCCCGTATCTGATCGGCTCTCTCCCAATCCCTCCCAGACCTGGCCCGCTCGCGTTCGCTGAGTAACACGCAAATGTCGTCCGGAATATCAGATGCGACAGGTTTCCATTCGCGCAAGCCAAGACCAAGCACGGTATCAAAGCTGTCTACGGTTGCCCTCAGCGTCGCGGGTGGCAGGTTGCTCCTGGTGAGTTCCCAAAGAATGGCAAGCGCTCGCGGCAGATTCAGGTCCTCGTTCACCTCATCGTCGAAGCGGGCAGCGAATTCCGGATGGACGCGACCTGCTTCCGGCCATGTCGAATAGAGATGGCGCAGCCGGTTCAATGCCGTCTGCGCGCCGTCGAGCGACGCCCAGTTGAAGCGCAGATTACTCCGGTAGTGGGCTGTCAGGCACAGGTAGCGGTAAGCGAGCGGATCGATGCTTCGACTTCGCAAGGTCTGAAGACGAATGAAATCCCCGCTCGACTTCGACATTTTCGTGTTCGTATCGAGCGTCAGAAAGTGTCCGTGCATCCAGAAGTTGGCAAGCCGCGTGCCGTATGCCGCTTCCGTCTGTGCAATCTCGTTGTTGTGATGGACGGCGACATGGTCCTCGCCGCCGCAATGGATATCAAACCACGTGCCAAGGTATTTCGCGGACATGGCCGAGCATTCGATATGCCAACCGGGGAAACCGCGGCCCCATGGGCTGTCCCATTCCATCTGCCGCTTGACTCCGGACGGACTGAATTTCCACAACGCAAAGTCGGTTGCGTTCTTCTTCGCGCCGAGCGCGACCCGCTTCCCCGCGTGCATACCTGCGCGGTCCAGCCGCGCGAGATAGCCGTAATCGTCCTGCTTACTGGTGTCGAAGTAGAGACCGTCGGCCGTCCGATACACGTAGCCGGCGCGTTCGAGTTCGTCAATGAACGCGATCTATTCAGCGATGTGATCGGTCGCCCGGCACCAGACCGTCGGCTCCAGCAGGTGCAGGGCTCGCCAGTCCGCGATGAACGCGTCGGTGTAGCGTCGCGCAATGGCCCACGCGGATTCCCCGGTTCGCCGGCTGCCTTTCTCCATCTTGTCTTCGCCTTCGTCCGCGTCAGAAGTCAGATGGCCCACGTCAGTGATATTGACGACGTGCCGGACCTCGAAACCGTTACGCATCAGTACGCGGCGCAGGATGTCCTCGAACACGTAGGTTCTGAGGTTGCCGATATGTGCATAGTCATAGACGGTGGGTCCGCAGCAATACATGTCGACCCGACCGGCGTGGATTGGCGTGAACGGGCGCACGGCACGCGACCAGGTGTCATACAGCGCAAGCGGCATCGAGTTTCTCCATCCCCAAGACATAGGGCCAAAAAACAGAAAGGCCGCCGGTTTTGCAACGGGCGGCCAGAAGGCGTTGGCTTCAACGTATAGCTGGATGGCTAGACGCAGTTCCCCCCCGGCACGTTCTGACAACATGCGCGGATCAGCGAGGCGAGGAGTTTGGCGTGACTGGACATGTCGACAATCCTAGCGTCTGTTTGCCGCGCAGGTCAATACCGTTGAATCGCTGCTCCCGGTGACGGCCTGCGAATGGCCGATCGCTCCCAACCCGGGAATTCACGTCGTTGGAAGAATCTCTGATTCGAGTTGATCGTTATCATTCGGATGCCTATCAATCTGAACCGAGAACTTCATTGCTGGGCTTGGCCGGGTCAGAGGAGATTCGAATGGAGCACCCGATCTCCTTCGACTGCTATGCCGCCGTGCTGCCTCAAATATTGGTGCCCGATGCCATAGACAACGACGCCGCTATTCAGCGCTGGCATAAGAAAATCAGGTCGCGATCGGCAAATCAGCGAAATGAGGCCAGAAAAAAGGCCTAATCGCGATGTAACGGCGCGCACGTCGTCGATAGAATTTCATTACGCACCGTCACGCGTCCGATAACTGTCGGATCGCTTTCTCACATCGGATTTCCGGTTAATTCAGCATGACACGGCTCGCACGGCACTACGTCCCAGAACAACCGCAGCACGTTATCTTGCAGGGGCTCACGGGGCCCGCATTCCTCGACGAAGGAGACTACCGGTACTTCCTCGCCTGCCTGGCAGACGCAGCGCGCGTCGCCGATCTGGCAGTCCATGCGTGGGTACTCATGCCTGACGCCGTACAGTTCCTCGTCACACCTTCATACGAATCGAGCGTGGCGATGGCGATGCAGGCGGTCGGCCGTCGCTATGTCGAGACCTTCAACCGCCGCCATGGACGCCGCGGTACGGTGTGGCGTGGCGGATACTGCGCAACGGTGATCGAGCCCGACCGGTATTTTCTGTTCGCGAGCCAGGTCATCGATCATGCGCCGGTGCGCAACCGCCTCGTGGCAGAGCCGGGAAGCTACCCGTGGTCGAGCTACACGCATCACGTCGGGCTGCGCTCCGATAGCTTCATCAAGGACCATCCGCTCTACCGGGCGCTCGGCGATACGCCGTTCGAGCGCCACCAGGCTTACCGCGAACTGGGCGCACAGCCCCTGAACGAACTCGAGGTCGATAACCTGATTCAGTCGACGCTCAAGGGCTGGGTGCTCGGCAGCGCCGCGTATTGCGAGTGGGCGGCGCAGACGGCCAACCGGCGTTTGATGCCTCTCCTTCTGCGCGACCGGCCGCCCAGGGTTCGCACGGCACGCGGCCTGGCACGTGTGGGCTAATCGATAGAAAAACAGGTGCTACAGCCGACGAAACTCCGCGCGCGATCCTCGGAACGCACGCGTCACGTCACGTCTCCGGCGCACGCCATCACATGACGCAACACGCTACGGGAGCGTCACCGCCAACGACACTAGAACGACCAGAACAGAAAGTGGCGGCGACGTTGCGCGTGGACCGTGCGGGGCGGGCGCGTTTGCGGGCCAAGCTGGGCACGGGGATCGACGACTCGCGCGCGCAGCGCCATGTCGTAAAACGCGCCCACCATCGGCAACGCGCTGTGGGCTCCCTCGCCCCAATAGTCGTTGCCGAGCGTCACACGTGCGTCGTCGAAACCCACCCACGCGCCAGCGACCAGTTGCGGATGCATCAGGATGAACCAGCTATCGGTGTTGCCCTGCGTCGTGCCCGTCTTGCCGGCTACGTCGGCGAATCCCGAAGCGGGCCCGGATGTCCGAGCCGGTTCCCCGGTTGACCACGTCGCGCATCACGTCGACGAGCGTTTGCGCAGCGGTGGCCGGTAGCGCCGCTTCTGGCGATGCGCTCGGGAATTCTGCGAGCACCTTGCCGTTTTGATCCTCGATGCGCGTGACCATGCGCGGTTCGATATAAGCGCCGCGGTTCGCAATCGTGCAATACGCCGAGACCATTTCCTTCAGCGTGACGGGGCTGGTGCCCAACGCGAGCGACGGCACCGCTTCGAGCGGACTCTCGCGCACACCCATCGCGCGCGCGAGCCGCGCGACCTTCTCGGGGCCTTCCTTTTGCATAAGCTGAGCCGTGACGCGGTTGCGCGAATACGCGAGTGCGTCGCGCAGCGTCATGGGACCACCCGTGGGCGGTTCCGCGTCGGTCGGCCGCCAGATCGCATGTCCGGCGAGAGGAATGGCGACGTTCCTGTCGACGATCGTATCGCTCGGCCGCGCGCCGTCCGCAAAGGCCGCGCCGTAGACGAACGGCTTGAACGTCGAGCCCGGCTGGCGCCGTGCCTGCTGCACGTGATCGAATGGCTCGTCAGCGAAATCGCGACTGCCAACCCATGCCTTGATATCTCCGTTGCGTGGATCGATGGCGACAAAGCCCGCCTGGATCTGCGCTTTGCTCCGGCACAGCGCGCGGACGAACGCGGGGTCCGTGGCGAGCTTTCGTAGCGCAGCCTGATCCGATTGCCCCGCGTCGCGCGCGGCGCGGTACTCGGGCGTCTGCCGGATGAACGTCTGGAACAGGTCGTTGCCCGGCCAGCAACCCGTGCGTTCGTTCCATGTGTCGTTCGCGATCCATTGCAACTGGTTCGTCTGCCAGTTCATCGCCTGCGTCGCCATTGCCTGCAGACGCGAATCGATGGTCGTGCGCACGACGAGCCCGTCGGCATAGATGTTGTAGCCGTTGCGATCGGCCCATCCGGTCAGCCACTTGCGCAATTGCACCGCAAAATGCGGTGCGGGGCCCGGCGACGCGGTCTGGAGCTCGAAATCGACGTTGAGGGGTTGACGCTTCAGCCATTCATACTCGCTGGACTTGAGCTTCCCATACCGGTTCATCTGCCCGAGCACCGTATTGCGCCGCTGCAAGGCGCGCTCGGGATTGAGCACAGGGTTGTAAGTGCTGTTGGCCTTCAGCATGCCGACCAACGTCGCGCTTTCAAGAATGTCTAGCTGGGCCGCCGATTTGCTGAAATAGGTGCGTGCGGCCATTTCCACGCCGTATGCGTTATACAGAAACGGCACCGTGTTCAGGTACGTCTCGAGGATCTGATCCTTGCTGTAGACCGCTTCGATCTTGAACGCCGTGATGGCTTCCTTGAGCTTGCGCGTGAGGGTCGGTGCGCGGCCGATGTCGTCGGGATACAGATTGCGCGCGAGCTGCTGCGTGATCGTCGAGCCGCCTTGCCGGTCGCCAGAGAACGTATGCAGCGCGGCCGACGCGGTGCGCTTCCAGTCGATGCCGTGATGCTCGTAGAAACGACGGTCTTCCGTCGCGACCAGGGCATCCACCATGTACGGCGAAATCTGCTTGAGCGACACCCATTCGCGATTGACCGGCTTGAAGTCCGCGAGCAGCTTGCCGTCGGCAGACAGGATCGACGCTGGGCGGTCGACGCGGACTTTGCGGATGTCGCCGATGCCCGGCGTGAAAGGCACGAGCGCGAGCACGTACAGCAGGAACGCCGCCGGCACTGCACCGAGTGCCAGCGCGATGCCGCGTCGCGTCGGATGCCTCAGGGCTCGCAGCGCGGCGACGACAACGAGTCGGGCTTTCGTTCTGCCGGCAGCCGCCAGCCGTTCGATGCGGGCGAGCCACCTTGTGCAATGTTGATGAAACAAGGACAAATATCGACGGTTCACGGTGACGACGCGCTGGCGGAAAAGGCGGGATCGTACCAAAGCGCCAGGACGCTTTTGCCGTCAAAACAGGGGTGCCGGCTGAACCATTAACAGATGATTACATTTGTTTCGAGTGGCAGCAGACATGCGAGTCCGATTGCCCGCGAACACCACTCAATTGCGTTGGAGGTTCCAGATGAGTCATGCACGGGAGGAAAGCCGTTCGGCCCGCGAATCGACCGACGGCGACCATGCCTGCGTCGCAAGCGAGATCGCCGACATTGTCTAAAAGATCTACGGCACCCCTCCGGGCTTTCGCGTCAACCACGCGAAAGGCACCGTACGCCAGGCACAGTTACATCGGCGGCGCGACTCCGTCCTTTTCAACCACGACGAATTGCGCGCCGTATGTCCCGCCGCTGGCGGGGGCCGCCACCACGAACACTTTCTTGCCCGCGATCAGATCGGCGCGCGTGGCGGGCGCAAGCGTCACGACAGGCACATTGGCCGGCACCGTGATCGAGTTGCTGCCGCCCTTGTACGAGAGTTTCAGGTCGCGCCCGTTTGTGCTCTCGACAACCGTGTCCACATTCGCATTCGTCATCGAACTGTTGGCGCCGAGATCCCATGCATAGTGGCCTTCGCCCGTGCCGCGCGCGGCATCGGGGAAGACCAGCACTTCCTTCGCGGTCAGCTTGCCGTCGGGGCCGGGCGTGGCCGCCGCGCCGACATAGGAGCCCGGTTTGATATCGGCGAGCTGGATTGCCTTGACGGCGCTAACCTTCGACGCGTCGCTCATCGCGATCGTCACGGTGTCGCCGCTGCGGCGATGCACCGTCAGCGTATTGCCGGAGAACGACACGATGTCGCCACGGATACGTTCGGGCTTCACCGCCGGCGATTGAGCGAACGATGCACTGGCGAGCGTAAGCGCGACGAGGGAAGCAGCGAGCTTGAAGCGAATGGACATAGGTACTCCGTTGTTGTGATGTGATGTGATGGAAAATATCTGCGTCGGGCGGGTCACGATCCGCCAAACCAGTTGTAGCCCTGGTTTTCCCAGTAGCCGCCGGGAAATTCATTCGTCACGGTAATGGCGACGATATGTTTCGGGTTCTTGTAGCCGAGCTTGGTCGGCATGCGCAGCTTCATCGGGAAACCGTATTTCGCTGGCAACACCTGGCCGTCGTAGGTCAGCGTAAGCAGCGTCTGCGGATGCAGCGCCGTTGGCATGTCGATGCTCGTCCAGTAGTTGTCGGCGCAATGCAGCGCAACGTATTTCGCCGTCGTATCCGCGCCTGCCAGCACCAGGAAGTCGGAGAAACGCACGCCGCCCCATTTGCCTATCGCGCTCCAGCCTTCGATACAAATATGCCGCGTCACCTGGCTGCGTTGCGGCAGCGCGCTCAACTCGCCCAGCGTCCACACCCGCTTGCCCTTTACGAGACCCGTGAGTTCGAGCCGCCAGGTCTTCGCATCGACCTCCGGTACCTGATCGATATCGTAGAAAGCATTGAACGGAAATGGCCGCGTAATCATCGATTCCGGATAGGTCGGCGCAAGCTTGTGCCCGTCGAAGAGCAACGCCTGCGCGTCGTCGTTGAACGAGGACATGGTGCGTAGCAGTGTGTTCACCGACTTGTCATTCGTCAGATCGCAGCCCGATAGGAGCGCCAGGCCGCCCAGCGTCAGGATTCGCTTGCCAAAGAGGCGCCGCGAAGACGAACCCAGTTCCTTTTGTGCGTCCTTGATGATGGAGGCGGCGTCGAGGGTCCGCACGTCTTTGCCTGAAGTCATGGTTAGCGTCCCCGGATCATGGTGAGCAGCGATCGCGGCACGAGCGCAACCATGACGATGTGGATCGCGAAGAAGCCGACGAGCACG
Source organism: Paraburkholderia sp. XV (assembly GCF_020177535.1). Classification (NCBI taxonomy): domain Bacteria; kingdom Pseudomonadati; phylum Pseudomonadota; class Betaproteobacteria; order Burkholderiales; family Burkholderiaceae; genus Paraburkholderia; species Paraburkholderia sp. XV. Next base: position 48,537 of record NZ_JAGUUD010000008.1, read on the forward strand.
CCCATCGCGGCGAAATGCACGACGCGCGCGTTATCGAAGCCGCCCATCAGCGTCCGCAGCAGTGGAAACTGCACCGGCTTCCAGATCGTCAGGCCGGACACGATCACCAGCGCAATGTCGACGATGACGACGAGATACGCCAGCTTCTGCACCGCGTTGTACTCGCTGAGGTTGCTGTGGCCAAGCTTGCCGCGCAGCGCTGCGACGAGGTCGGTCGCAACCGCGCGAAGGGTGAGGGGAAAAATGGTTCTGCGCAGCCGCCCGGTCAACATGCCCAGCGCCAGGTACACAACGAAGTTGGCGACCAATACCCACATGACCGCGAAGTGCCAGAGCAGTGCGCCGCCCAGCCAGCCGCCGAGCGTGATAGCCGCCGGGAAGCGTATCGCCTTGAAAACGGGCGACGCCTCATACACCTGCCAGCCGCTCAAGCACATGAGGATCACGGCTGCGGCGTTGATCCAGTGGAATGCACGGACCCATAAGGGATGAATCGTGGCGTGATTCAAAGAGACCTCGTTGTCGACGGTACGGAAGGCGCGTTGCGCGACGATCTGCGGGAGAGGCGATAGAGCGCGCGTCGTCCGCGCAGCATCGTTCGACACTCCGGAGCCGGCACCACGGTCGCGCAGCGGCTCGTGGTCGGCTTGAAGATGAGGATCGCAGGTGGGCGGCAGCGAGGGTATCGGTCAAACGACCGATGAGCGCCGGCGTTCGATGTCCGGCCGCATGAAGAAATGCGTTGATGGAAATGTAAAAAGCGGCACGGCTACCTGGCGATCGACGCCCGATCCGCCTTTAAGCGAGCACGATGTCTCGCTCCCCTCCAGACTGGATGTTGATGTACACGACATCATGAAGCGTCTCGTTCCTGACGTGGTGGATGACACCGGGTTCAACCGTGTAATGGTCATCGACGCGCCTTGTGTCGACCAACGCGCCCGCTTTGGTTTCGACAGTCAGCACGCCTTGAACGACGACAAAGCGATCTCTTACCTTCGTATGGTGATGCCACGCCGTTTCGCCGCCGGGAAGAACCGTGGTCTGGGAGACGGCGTAGTCTTCCTCGATCAGCAGCGTCTTGTATCGTACCTTGCTGTTCGCGAGGGGAATGTCCTTGTCATTCAATTCAGCCTCCTGTGAGATGAGCTCTCACTGTAGCGTCCGGATCGATATCCAGGGTAGCGACGAATTTGTGTACGATGGTGTGAGTTAAATCGACGTCTCGATCCTCATGCGCCGACTTCCCCCGCTCAATGCACTTCGCGCCTTTGACGCAGCCGCCCGCCAACTCAGTATTTCGGCCGCCGCGCAGGAGCTGCATGTGACTCATAGCGCGGTGAGTCATCAGGTGCGCCAGTTGGAGCAATGGCTAGGAAAATCGCTATTTGTGCGCCATGCAGCGGGCGTGCGCTTGACGGCTGAAGGACAAAGTCTGAAGCAGGCTGTCGATCATTCGTTCTCGACGCTGGCGGCCCGATGCGCGGAGATCGCGGAGCAAGCGCCAATCTCCGAAATCGTGCTCGGTGCACCCGGCAGTTTTCTGTCGAACTGGCTTATCCCGCGGCTCGACCGGTTCGAGTCGAGCTATCCGGGTATTCGCGTTCGCTTGCAGACGAGTACGGCGATGGACGATCTGCGACGCCAGGTCGTCGACTGTCTGATCGTGAGCGATCGACACTGGCCAGCGGATGTCGAGGTCATGAGCCTTTTCGACGAAACGGCCGGCCCTGTCTGTGCACCGTCGTGGCCTCATCGCATTGCGATGCCGGCGGATCTGCCCAGTCAACCGTTGCTGCACACCAGTTCGCGCCCGCACGCGTGGATGGAATGGGCGTCACGCAACGGCGTCGAACCCGCCCTGTTCGTCGAGGGCCGTCGATTCGACCATTTGTCCTTGCTTCTCGAAGCGGCTGCGGCCGGACTGGGTGTGGCTATCGCCCCTGCGTTGCTCGTCGAGCGCGAACTGTCACAAGGCAAATTGATCGCGCCGCTAGGCTTCGGACCGAACGACGCCGTCTTCGCCTTGTGCGCGATGCGCGGTCGGTCGGACAAGGCTTTCTGCGACCTTCGTGAGTGGCTCGGAAAGGAGAGCGCTGCGTGAGCCGGTAACAGCCTATCAGGCGCCGCGGCCGCGTGCATGAAGCAGCACGGTCCCGATCCCGCTACATGCAATCACGAGCATGCCGAGCGTCATCCACAGATCCGGTACCTGACCAAAGAAGAGCCAGCTGAAGAGCGTGGCGAACGCCAGTTGCGCATAGCCGAAAGGCGTGAGCACAGCGAGTGGCGCGCGTCGAAGCGCCTGCAGCATCAGCGAGTGCCCCGTCGTTGCGAGCGTCGCCATTACGAGAACAAGCAGCCAGCTGCCGAAGCGCACGCTTTTTATCTCGGGGAACAGGCTCGCCTGAGCAGTCCACAAGAGTGCCGAAAGCATCAATGTCGCCACCAATGCCGTCAGGAAATTTGTGGTCATTGGGTCGCCCGTCTTCGACAACTTGCTGGACACGACCTGAAAGCACGCGAAAGTCGTTGCGGCGGCGATCGGAAAGCACACCGCCCACGAAAACTCGCCGCCACCGGGCCGCACGACCATCAGCATGCCGATGAAGCCGAGAATGACCATCGCCCATTTGCTTCTCGCCACATTCTCACCGAGGAGCGTTGCGGCCAGAACCGTGGTGATCAGCGGCGCCATCATTGCCAGCGAAGTCGTGACGGGAAGCGGCAGATAGCGCAGCCCCGCAAACGTCGAGGCCGAGTTAAGGAGCAGCAGAATGGCCCGCAGCAATTGCAACCGGAATGGCCGCGCACCGTTGAGACCGCCCACTCCGCGCCGCATCAGCCAGACGGCGAGCACGACCGTCTGAAATACATACCGGACCCAAAGCAGCGCAAGCAACGGCACCGAAGCGCCGATGACCTTGACCATGGAGTCACTGCCCGCAAAGGTTGCCGTTGTGAGAACCATGATGAAGATCCCCGCTTCTACGCTCGATCCGGCGAAAAAGCGGTTCAAATATTGCAGGTACTGCACGCGTCTCCCTGATCGGCGCGTGGCCGAGATGGCTAGTATGGAATGTGAGGCGGCCTTCTCGCCGATGTCGCCCGAGTCAAGGCGTCGACTGCGACCGAGCATCACGTCTGAGTCGACGACAATGCCAGACTTCAATCAAAATTGGAAGCGCCGATATTCGGCGCATTCAAACGCGCACTTCTCCTGCCGCCGCGCGCATCAGGACCGCGATCGTTCAGAAATCGCAACGAGCTTTTTCTCTGAGTGTCGATATAGAGCACCGTGTGCATCCACTCTAAAGCAGGCGTGAATTTCCCCTGGACTGTCAGCGCCCGCTTTTTTCATGTCGATGTCGAGATAGCCGCTGGCAGCAGCGATGAAAGGCTGCATTCCCGCTTTTGGATTGATCTGTGCAACGCTCTGAATGACGCCATTCGAGTCGTAAAATACCCTCAGCTTCATGAGTCGCTCCCGCTATGGCACGTCTGTGCAGATTGCATACAGGACGTACGTGACCGTGAAATGCATGCCGGGAGGCGCATTCCCGGCGTCGAAACAGGTTATCGGTACGATGTGCGAAATACTGGTGTCGTCCTCCTGCACTACGCTTATCGTCGTAATCTGCAGTCCGGCCTTTATGTTCCGTAGTTCCCGATGGGGACGCTCAAGCACCGGTCGATCCAGTACGTCCGATCCTATTTCAACCAGAAGCGGCACCGCCTGCCATTCAACTAGCCGTGGTGGCCGTGCTTTTCTGCTGAGGCCTTTGTTAAAAGGCGGGTCCACGCCAGTTATTGTCCAGAACATCGTATGGCCGGTTTCGATCGTGCTAACGAGTGCTTCGATGACAGTGACCGCCATGTTCATCTCCGGGAAGCGGGATTGCGGCCGTGGCGAGGCTTAACGGTCGAATGTATTTCCTGGTTGAATCTAGTTGATCCGCGGAAACTGCCATTTGCGTATTGATGGACTTGCGTTCGCTAACGAACGCTGCAACGTGAAACAGTTCGTTCAGTCATTGCAATCCATAGGGCGCAATCGACATCGACCATCAAAGCCGGGACTGTTGAGCAACGTGAAACCTGTCCTTTCCGTTCCCGTCTTCAAACATTCGCGCCGATAGTGAATACTCTCGTCGACGCGATGCCGCATTCAACGCGGCAACAAGGATGGCGTGTGCGAGCCGTCTTGACCGCGAATCCATCTGTCCGGCTGCATAGACCTGTTCGCAGCAGAATCGTTACCCACCGTGACCTTGCACGTTTCCTCCCATATCGAACCAATCGATTTTTCAGCGCCCTCAGCCCGGGTGGCACGGCGGCTGATCGGCGCCATCCTGACGGTGGACGGCGTAGGCGGCCGCATCGTCGAGACGGAGGCGTACGATCCGGAGGAACCGGCGTCGCATGCTTTCCGCGGGCCGACGGCACGCAACGCCGTACTGTTCGGTCCGCCCGCACACGCCTATGTGTACCGGTCGTACGGCATTCACTGGTGCCTCAATTTCGTGTGTCGAGAAGAGGGTCACGGCGCCGGGGTACTGATCCGCGCGCTCGAACCGTTGACCGGCCTGGATGCGATGCGCCAGCGGCGCGGGCTCGAACCGATCCGCCTGCTCTGTTCCGGACCGGGCCGCGTCGGACAGGCGCTTGGCATCGCACACCGGCACAACGGCATGTCGTTACTGGAAGCGCCTTTTCACGTCGAAGCGCCGCAAGAGCCGGTGTCGGTCGTGTCGGGGCCGCGCATCGGCATTACGAAGGCGATCGCGTTGCCGTGGCGCTTCGGCCTCGCTGCGTCGAAGTTCTGGAGCAAGCCGTTTCCAGAACACCCTTGAGCACGCGCGTCGCGACTGTCATAGCGGACCGCGATCATTGCGTCGTGGCCGCTTCGAGTATGCGCGCGGTACGGGTCCGTAGACGCGGCGCCACGAAGTCGAGAAACGCACGCAACTTGAGTGGCAGAGGCGTCTGTCCTTTATGCACGAGACTGACGGGCAGCGGTGCCGATTCGAACGTATCGAGCACGACGCTCAGTGCGTTGTCGCGAATCGCGTCCGCGACCTGATAGGACAACACGCGTACCAGTCCAACGCCAAGCATCGCGGCGGCGATCGCAGCTTCCGCCGTATTGACTGCAAGCCGTGAATGAACGGGCACGGATACTTCTGACTTGCCGGACCCGAACGCCCACGCACGACTCGATGCGAGCACCTCGAAGGTAATGCACTCGTGCGTCGCGAGATCGCGCGGCTTGACGGGCACGCCATGCGTTGCCAGATACGCGGGACTCGCGCAAACGACCCGGCGCACAGTCCCCACTCTCGTCGCCATGAGCGTGCTGTCGGGCAGTTCTCCAATACGGATGGCAACGTCTGCCTGCTCCTCCATCAGATGCACGACGCGATCCGTGAGCACGAGGCTCACGTCGATCTCCGGATAGTGCGCGAGAAATTCCGCGACCACGGGCACGACGTGCAAGCGGCCGAACACGACGGGCGCCGTGACCACGAGTTCGCCCTTGGGGGATGCGTATTCCCCCGTCGCGGCGCGCTCGGCTTCGGCAATCTCATCGAGGATGCGCCGGCACGCCGCCACATACGAGGCGCCCGCTTCCGTCAGGGAAAGCTGCCGCGTCGTGCGTTGAATCAGACGCGTCTTCAGATGCGACTCCAGTTCGCCCACCTTGCGGCTCACCGTTGCCAACGGCATGCCGAGGCGCCGCGCGGCGGCCGACAAGCTGCCCGAGTCGACGACCGCGACAAGGATGGACATGGAATCAAGCCGATTCATCGGATGGCCCTATCAAAAAATGGAAGGATGATTCCCGATGTTGGGAGATTCTCTTTATAAATGCAAGCGCGTAGCCTTCAGGCTCCGGGGCCCCGGCAGCTTGCCGCCCATGCCCTGAAGATCGAAATAGAAGGAGAGTGCCGTGAACGGCCTGCCGAAAACATCCAGTCATCCCCAGCCCCACGCGGTCGCGTCACGCGCGAAGATCGTCATGATGGCGGTCATCGCCGGCGCAGTGATCACCAACATCTACTGCACGCAGCCCATCCTGCCGTTGATCGCTTCGGGCCTGCAGGTCGACCTGACCACCGTCGATCTGGTCGCCGGCGCGGCGCTGCTCGGCTTTGCAACGGGCCTCGCCTTGCTGTTACCGCTGGGCGATCGCTTCGACCGGCGCAAGCTCGTGCTCGCGCAGATTGCGCTCGCCTTCGTCTTCGCGCTGGGTTCCGCGCTTTCACCCGGCATCTGGCCGCTGATCGGCGCGTCGTTCGGTCTTGGCATCGTCAGTTGCGTGCCTCAGCAGCTGGTGCCCTTCGCTGCCGTCATGTCATTGCCGAGTGAGCGCGGGCGTTCGGTCGGCACGGTCGTCAGCGGCATCATGGTCGGCATTCTGCTGGGCCGCACGATCAGCGGCGTGATCGGCGCGGCCTACGGTTGGCGCGCCGTCTACGGCGTGGAAGCGGTGTTCATGATCCCCGTCTGGATCGCCGCCGCGTCGCTGCTGCCACGCGGCGTGCCTTCCACCGATCTGTCCTACGGACGTCTGCTCGCGTCACTCTGGCCACTGGTTCGGGACCATCGCCCGATTCGCGAATCGATGATTGTCCAGGCGCTGCTGTGGGCCTGCTTCAACGCGTTCTGGGTCAATCTGGCGGCCCTTCTGGCAAACGGCCCGCAGCATCTCGGCAGTGCGTGGGCCGGCGGTTTCGGCATCATCGGCGCGACGGGTGCGCTTGCCGCTTCACTCGGCGGCCGCGCGACAGATCGACTCGGCTCGCGCGCCGTCATTGCGGCCAGCATCGGCATCGTTACGCTTGCCTATGTGCTGCTTGCCGGCGCGGAGTCCTCGCTGACGTTCCTGATCATCGGGGTCATCGTGCTCGATATCGGTGTGCAGTCGGGACTCGTGTCCAACCAGACGCGCGCCTTTGCCGTCGATCCCAAGGCACAGGGCCGCATCAACAGTCTGTACATGACGGCCACCTTCTCCGGCGGCGCCATCGGCGTGATGATCAGCGGCTGGCTGATGACCCGCTTCGGCTGGACGGGCGTGGTGATCTTCGGCATTGCATTGGGGCTGGTCGCTTCCGCCTACCACTGGCTTGGCGGCAACCGGCGCATGCGGAATGCGGCCCAATCGTGACCCGTACCATCGTGTAGCAGTGGAGCGTATCCGGGTGCGCAATACGCCGTGGCCTCGAGATCGACGGATTGTTCCGCCCGATCCCTATGTCGCGGCATGCCGTGCACACCCTGGACACCTCGCATTTGCTGTCGACATTGCATCGGTGTCGCGCTGATACGCCTAAGGAAGACCATGCGCATATGCGTGGCATTGTGGAAACCGCATTTGAATGCAATGGTCTTCAGAGGGTGGTCCGTCTCACCTAATATCTTTCTCGCTGCGTCCACACGAAGTTCTTCGACAAATGCGGATGGCGTCTTCTGCGCATGTTTCGCAAACAGCCGCGAAAAACTTCTTCTGCTAACCGAGACGGCACTGGCAAGCTCTTCGATCGACAGTTCATCGGCAATATGATCGGTGACGTATCGCTGTACCTTCTCGATGAACGTGTTCTTGCGTGCGGCGGGATCGATATACGGTCTGCCCTCGTGATCCATGTCCATGCCAAGACACGTCGCGACGCGTGCGGCCAGTTCATGGCCCCAGTCCTCCGCGACCTGAGATAGACACAGGTGCCAGCCCGCCGTCGCACCGGCGGACGAGACCAGATTGCCATCGCGTACCAGCACCTTGTCGGGACGAATTCGAGCCAGCGGGCATTCCCGGGACAGCGCACTGGCATCGGACCAACCGACGGTGACTTCCCTGCCATTGAGCACACCTGCGTGCGCCAATAGAAATGCTCCACTGCAGATCGAGCCGATCCGCTTCGACTGGAAAGCGCAATCGCGCAACCAGTTCAGGAAGTCGCGTCTCGGGCGAGCGTTCGACAAGTACGGTCTACCCGTTACCAGCAAAACATCGACGGGCGCCTGAAACGCTGTGTAGTCGAACGGGACGCAAAGCTGCATGGAATTCGAGCAGGCTATATGGCCCACGCGCTCACCTACCAGCGACACCTGATACTGGCAAGTTTCCCGCAGGCATCGATTCGCTTCGTAAAAGACATCGAGCGCGCCGGCAATATCCAGCGCCTGCACACCGTCCAGCACGACAATAGCGATTTTCATTTTCCGGACCCGCACGTGTGCGACTGGAATGACATGACCTTGCGCGCGACTTACGCCGATCGACATGACCGCTATCACGTTCGACCTGGTTGTGAAAGCTAGTCGTATGGCCTGCAGATAGCCACCCTACTATTGTTTGAATCCGTCACTGCAACAGGATGGACGATACTTCCGTATAGTCCGGGCGGTATGCGTGCGGAACAAGCGTTGGCGTGCGGGTGCTTTCCAGGGCGGCGCCGTCACACGATTCGCTGCACCCACTGACTACGCCAGTCGGGTGCATCGAAGGGCTCCGAAAAATATTGGGTCTCGTGCACGACCTTATCGTCGTGGAACTTCATGATGCTCACGACGTATGTCGCGCGGTCCGTGTAGTCGATCGTGTATTCCGTGATCCAGAGATCGCCGTTTCCCTGAATTCGCCTGACATCGAAACCCGAAGGCCGGCCGGGATGATGACCGCGCAATGCCTGCAAATTGCTTCGTCCGACGATGCGTTCACCCGACTGCGGATAATCGCAGACGGCATCGTCGTGATAGATATCATGTTCCAGGTCGAGATCCCCCTCGGCCGACGCTCGCCAGTGCGTATTCAAGGCTTCACGAATCTGTTCCTCTTTCATCGGCCACCTCCAGCATCAGGATGTGAATTCGGGCCTTTGTAATCTCTGCCGAGCGACACGTGCGCGGGCGTTGCCCGCGCGAACACAGCGACCCATGTCAGCAGCATAGGCGCAAATGTCCATGGGCGCTGTCTGGCTCAACGAATCGAAGCCCGCATCCCTGCATTCAGACGGCGCCGATACGTCGTATTCCGCGTTGCCAGCCAGTAGTAAAGCGGCGACGTCAGAACGAGACCGATCACCCACGAAAGATCCGCGCCATCCAGATAGCCGGGCACGGGACCGGCGTACATCGGCGTGTTCATGAACGGAATCTGCACAGCGATACCGACTGCGTACGCAATGAGCGCTTGCGGATTGAAGCGTCCATAAATGCCGCCGTCCGCCTCGAAGATCGAGTCGATGTCGTACTTGCCTTGATGGATCACGTAGAAATCGATCAGATTGATTGCCGTCCACGGCACCAGCACGACGAGCAACGCAAGCACCAGATCGACCAGATTGCCCACGAAATTCGTCGAAGCCCCGAGCGCCGCATAGCAGCATGCAGCAAGAATGACGAACGAGAACACCGCCCGCGTGCTGGCCGTCGGAATCCAGCGGTACGCAAAGGTCTGCACCGATGTGATCGCCGCAAGCACGGCGCCGTAGAGATTCAACGCGTTGTGACTGATGACGCTGAGCAGGAACAGCACCAGCATCGGCAAGCCGAGCGGACCCGTGGCCTGCTTGACGGCATCCATCGCATCGACGCCCGGCGGCACGGCCAGCACGGCAACAGCGCCGAACACGAACGCGAGCGTCGAACCGATCGTACAGCCCAGATACGTCGCCCAGAACGTGGACGCGACACTGACGTTTTCCGGCAGATAGCGCGAATAGTCGGACACGTACGGCGCAAACGCGATTTGCCAGAGCGCGGACAGCGAGACCGTCGCGAGCCAGCCGGCGATATTGAAGCCGCCGCGCGTCAGAAAATCCGCCGTCGAAACGTGCGTCAGGATGTACCAGAAGCCGACGAAGATGCCGATGCCGAGCACCCACGTCCCGATCCGGTTCAGGATATGGATGAAGCGATAACCGATGATGCCGATCAGCCCGGAGCCCAACGCGCCGACGATGATGCCCACCGGCACGGGCACACCCGATTCGATTCCGTGCAACGATTTCCCCGCCAGCACGATGTTGGAAGCGAAGAAGCCCACGTACATCACGCCCGCAATGACGGTGACCAGCAGCGCGCCCCACGATCCGAACTGGGCCCGGCTCTGGATCATCTGCGGAATGCCCATTTGCGGGCCTTGCGCCGAATGCAGCGCCATCAGCACGCCGCCGACGGCCTGTCCCACGACGATCGCCACGATGCCCCAGAACAGGTTCAGATGGAAAAGCTGGACGCCGAGCGCCCCCGTTACGATAGGCAACGGCGCGATATTGCCGCCGAACCAGAGTGTGAAGAGGTCACGCACCTTGCCGTGACGATCCTCGGTTGGCACATAACCGATCGTGTGTTTTTCGATCAATTGGGAAGCTTTACTGTCCGTGGTGGCCAAGATGCTGTCTCCTGTCTCGCGCAGCTGCGCTGCGATATTTCAGCGGCTCAGGCGTGGCCCGAGCGCGCTCGTTGCTTGCGTTCATCCATTCGAATCACGCGCCGGGCCGGGTCGCGAGGTGATCGGCCAGTCGCGTCAACATCGCATCGCACGCTTCGAGTTGTGCGACTGTGACGAATTCGTCCGGCTTGTGTCCCTGATCCATGCTGCCGGGTCCACAGACCACAGCGGGTATGCCCGCCTGATTGAAGAGTCCGCCCTCGGTGCCGAATGCCACCGTGCCGAACTCGCGGGAGCCGCACAGCAGCGCGAGCAGCTGCGCCGCGTCGCTATCGGGCGGCGTCGCGAGTCCCGGGTAAGCCGAAAGCGGCGCCAGGCGAATCCCGGTCTCGGCATTGACCGCGCGCATCTTGGGCAATAGCTGGGTCTGCGCATAGGTTTGCAGCTGGTCGGCCACGTTCGTCGCGTCGTAGCCGGGCAGCGCGCGCACTTCGAAATCGAACTCGCATTCGGCCGGCACGATGTTGAGCGCGCGACCACCTTTGATGACGCCCGTCTGTACCGTCGAGTACGGCGGATCGAAGCGTTCGTCATGCTGCTCAGGCAAAGCCAACTGCTCGCCGATCTCTTCGAGGCGGTTGATCAGACGCGCCGCGTACTGAATCGCGTTGACGCCGTATGGCGCGTACGCCGAATGACACGGCGCGCCCTTCACCTGGCAGCGCATCGCCAGCTTGCCTTTGTGACCGAGCACCGGCTTCAGTTCCGTCGGTTCGCCGATGAGGCACAGCGCGGGCTTGTGCGCGCGCTTCGCCAGTTCTGCGAGCATCGGCCGCACGCCGAGGCATCCCACTTCTTCGTCATAGGAGAACGCGAGATGCACGGGCACTCGCAGATCGCGCGCGAGAAACGCCGGTACCGCCGCCAATACCGATGCAATGAAGCCTTTCATATCCGCCGTGCCGCGTCCGTACAGGCGTCCGTCCTGTTCGCTCAGACGGAACGGCTCGACCGTCCACGGCTGTCCGTCGACAGGCACGACGTCGGTGTGGCCGGATAGCACGATGCCGCCGCCCGCGTCCGGCCCGATCGTCGCGAACAGGTTCGCCTTCGTGCGCTCCGCGTTGTAGAACAGCTCGCTTCGAACCCCGAGATCGCCAAGGTAATGCCGGATGAACTCGATCATCTCCAGATTGGAGTCCCGGCTGACGGTGGGAAATCCGATCAGCCGTTCGAGCAGCGCGCGGCTCGAGCCATTACTCATCGCCCGGCACTCCATAACTCGGCGCGGCCGTCGGATTGAGCGCGCGGGTGACGTAATCCTGCATTTGCGGCTTGTACGCCTGCCAGAGGCCGTCGAGCTTGCCGATGGGATCGTCGTCGGCCCAGTCGATGCGCAGATCGACGATCGGCCAGCTCTGCTCGCCGACGATCTTCAACGCCGCGGAATGCACAGGGCCCGCTTCGCCGCCCGCCGTCATCGCGGCATGCATCGCCGCGAGCAGCCGGTCGGCCAGCGCGCCATTCGCATTCTCGAATGCAGGGACCATCGCCTCGATCACGCCGGTGCCCGCAAGCATGTTGCCCGCCGCGACGCATTGCTCGCCCGCCACTGCGTGATATGTACCGAGCGCTTCCTTGCCGCTGAAAAACGCAGTACGTCCGCTGGCGTCGATCACCGTGACCTGTCGATACTCGCTCCAGTCGCTCGCACCGAGCGCACGGTTCAGCGCGGCGGCGGGTTCGAGCAGCGTGTGCTCCAGCAGATCGAGAATCTGCGGGCCGAGCGCGGGCAACGTCACGTTCTGCGTCGCCACTGCGCCCACGCCCGCACGCAACCACGGGCAACGCGCGCCGACTGCGATGCTCGACGAACTGATCGCGATACCAAGCTGCCCGGTTCGTGCACAACGTCCGACGATAGAAAATGTCATGGCGTGTTCCTCAGCCCTGAGACGGCGTCCATCCATCGGGAATGACGGCGATCACGTCGATCTCCATCAGCCACTGCGGCTGCCCCAGGGCCGTGACGACGAGGCCCGTCGAAATCGGGAACACGCCCTTGAGCCACTTGCCGACTTCCTGATAGACGGGCTCGCGATACCGCACGTCCGTCAGAAACGTGGTCGTCTTGACGATGTGCGACATGTCGCTGCCCGCTTCTTCGAGCAACTGCTTGACGTTCTTCATCGCCTGCTCGGCCTGCGCGCGCGGGTCGCCGAGCCCGACGAGCTGTCCGTTGAAATCGGTCCCCACCTGGCCGCGCACGTACACCGTGTTGCCCGCGCGCACGGCCTGGCACAGGTCGTTGTCGAGCGTCTGGTTCGGATACGTGTCCTTCGTGTTGAACATGCGGATGCGGGTATGCGTAGGTTGGCTCATCAATGCACCTTGATACGAAGTAAAGGGAGAATGCGGTTCGGGTCCGTGAGCGCTTCAGCTCAAGTCGAGTTCGCTGACCTTCTGAACGCGTGAATCGGCTGTGGCAGCGCCGTTAGGCGCCTTTGCATGGCTTTCAGGCGCGTCGTAGTACGCGAGGTATTTGCGCTGCGTCGCGATGTGATCGGCAATATGCTTCGCGTCGTGCCACACGCCCCAGATAAAAGCGGAGCCGCGACGCGACAACCACGGAAGCCCAAGAAAATAGATGCCCGGCTCTTTCGATACACCACGCTGATGCTTCGGCTTGCCTTTGTCGTCGAAGGCATCGACTTGCAGCCAGTTGAAATCGACGGCATAGCCGGTCGCCCAGACAATCGACGTCACGCCTGCCTTGACCAGATCGAGTTCGAGAATGGGATGGATGACACAGTCCGGGTCTGCGGGAATGACGCGCGCCTCGGGTTCTTCCGGGAGATCGAGACCGTTGCGGGCCGCATAGGCATCCGCAGCGTCTAGCAGCGACAGATAGTTTTCGTCACCGCGCGCAATGTTGTCCGCGAGATCCGAGTCGAACGTCACGACGCTGTCGTCGAACGATTTCGTCAAACCGACGAGCGTGACGCCCTGATGCGCAAGACGTCGAAAGTCCACCGTATGGCCGCCGCGCGCGCCGCTCACCGCGATGGTCACATGCTCCTTGCCCGGGCGCATCACTTCGGCATCCCATTCGCCGAGCACGCCGAGCCACCAGCAGAAGTCGCGGCCGCGATACCCGCGCGGCGGGCGATCATGCGGCCCGACCGACAGATATACCTGCTTGCCCGCGCGCTGCAATTCATCCGCAATCTGCACGCCCGACGAACCCGCGCCGATCACCAACACGCCGCCTTCCGGCAATTGCTGCGGGTTGCGATAGTCGGCGGAATGAATCTGCGTGAACCGATCCGATTTCGGCGCGACGGCGGGAATCAACGGGCGTTGAAACGGTCCCGTTGCGACGACCACGCGGTTGGCTTCGAACGTACCGTCCGAGGTCTCGACAATGAAACCCTGGTGGCCCGCATTGCGCACCACCCTCTTCACTTCGACGCCGGTATGGATCGGCGCATTGAATTTCTTTGCATAGGCGACGAAGTAATCCGCCACCTGATCCTTCGACGCGAAGCCATCCGGATCGACATCGGCGAACTCGAGATCGGGGAAACGATCGTGCCATGCGGGACCATTGGCAACCAGCGAATCCCAGCGTCCCGTGCGCCACCGCTCGGCGATGCGCGCACGCTCCAGCACGATATGCGGCACGCCGATGTTGCTCAAATGTTCGCTCATCGCCACGCCGGCCTGCCCGGCGCCGACCACGAGCGTGTCGACTGACGTTGTTTTCACTGCCATGGCTAAGTCCTTCTCAAAGGCGGTTTGATTCGAGCCGTCGTGACTGCGCGTTCGATCCGGGCGAAGCCACTTGTCGAACGGCGCGCAGCACCGTGAATCAGCTGTCCCGGTGCAGAATCTACGCGCGCCCCCCGAATCCGAAAAATATATTTAAAAAATGCACCGCACAGGATTTACCTATGCAGCGGTTTTTGACCGCCTCACAATGGTGCGCAATGAACGCCCGAATCTGGAGCATTGCCAATGGAAAGCCATCCCCTGCGTTACTCGCTTCGCCAGTTGCGCTATTTCGTGGTCACGGCGGAAACGCTGTCGTTCACGGCCGCTGCAAAGCGCCTGCATATCTCGCAGCCGTCTATCTCGACGGCACTCGCCGACCTCGAATCGTCATTCGGCGTGCAGCTTTTCATCAGACATCACGCGAGCGGCCTGTCGCTCACGCAAGCCGGCCGCGATCTGCTCGGACAGGCGCGCAATCTGCTGAAGATCGCCGAAGAGTTGCAAACGTCCGCCAAAGAGATGGACGGCGGCATGACGGGCTCGATCGCGCTCGGCTGCCTTGTCTCGCTCGCGCCGCCCTTGATGCCGAGGCTCATCAGCCGCTTCGCGAGCGAGCATGCGGGCATTTCGTTTCGCACGGTCGAGGCGCATCAGGACGGTCTGCTAAGAGGCCTGCACGACGGCTCGCTCGACATAGTCCTGACCTATAGCCTCGACCTGACGGAAGACATCGCGTTCACGCCGCTGCTGTCGCTGCCGCCGTACGTGATCCTGCCGACATCGCACCGTCTTGCCCGCGCGCGCAAGGTATCGCTGGCCGACCTGCTGCACGAGCCCTACGTGATGCTGGATCTGCCGCATAGCCGCGAGTACTTCGCCGCGCTGTTCGATGCCGTGGGCAGCCGGCCCGTGCCCGCCTTCCGTTCTTCGCAGCCGGAGGTCGTGCGCGGCATGGTGGCGAACGGACTCGGCTACAGCATGCTTAACTTTCCGCTCAAATCGAATCGCACGGTCGACGGCGAAGATTTCGTCGTGAAGCGCTTCAAGGACAACGTCAACGCAACGACGCTCGGCATCGCGCAATCGCGCACGATGCGGCCCCGGCAGGTGGTGCAACGGTTCGCGTCGTATTGCGAGACCTATATCCGGCGGCTGCATCTCGACACGTGAACGCTGCCTGAAACGCAGGCTTGCGCATGCGCCGACAGCATCCGCTCTACATAGTAAAAAGCTTTGCTTTGCATCCAAAAACAATATTTTGGCTGGGAATTTGGCTTGATAGATTGATGTCCATGTCGAGCGCAACACCACGCAATCCAGCGTCGGCGCGCTCTCGCAAGCTCGAAACAAGGAGGGCGACATGGCACACCCGGCAAGGACGGTCGCAATCGAAGCACTGGTCGACGAGCTGCTGACCGGTTGCGATCGGCCCTTCAGCGAAGCGCGCTCGATGCCGCCCGGTGTCTACACGTCGCCCGAATTTCTCGCGCTTGAAGAACGCAATATCTTCTCGCGCGAATGGCAATGTGTCGGCCGCGCGAGCGCACTGAAGCATGCCGGCGACTACCTGACTGCACGGATCGGCGACCAGCCGGTTGTCGTCCTGCGCGACGAGCAGATGCAATTGAAAGCGATGTCGAATGTCTGCCTGCATCGCATGTCGGTGCTGCTCGAAGGACGCGGCAACGTGCGCAGGATCGTGTGCCCGTATCACGCGTGGAATTACTCGCTGGATGGCGCGCTGAAAGGCGCACCGCTGATGGATCGACAAGAAGGCTTCTGCAAGGAAAGCTATCGCCTGCCTGCCGTGCGTTGTGAAGAATGGCAAGGCTGGATCTACGTGACGCTCGATGAAAACGCCCTGCCCGTGCACACGCAACTCGCTGGATTGAGCGAGTTGATTGGCGCATACGGCATGTCCGACTACATCGAAACTTTCTATGAAGAGCACGTGTGGGACACGAACTGGAAGATCCTCGCGGAAAATTTCATGGAGAGCTATCACCTGCCGATGCTGCATCGCGCGACGGTAGGCCCGCACTCGCGGCTCGAAGAAATGGAATGCCCGCCCGGCCTCCCGGCTTTCAACTATCACTGGATCACGAAGGAAGCATCCTTGCCGATTGGCAATGCACATCCGGACAACACGCGTCTGACGGGACACTGGCGCAAGACCACCGCCCTGCTTGCGATTTACCCGACGCATCTGGTGACGCTGACGCCGGGCTACTTCTGGTATCTCGTGCTGCAGCCCGAAGGCGTGGGGCGCGTGCATATCCGCTTTGGCGGCGGCCTGGCGCC
Organism: Paraburkholderia sp. XV; assembly: GCF_020177535.1. Taxonomy (NCBI): domain Bacteria; kingdom Pseudomonadati; phylum Pseudomonadota; class Betaproteobacteria; order Burkholderiales; family Burkholderiaceae; genus Paraburkholderia; species Paraburkholderia sp. XV. The sequence continues at coordinate 65,011 of NZ_JAGUUD010000008.1, forward strand.
GGAGTTCGTCGCCGATCCGCAAGCGCACGCCTATATGGCGACACTCAAACAGCTGCTCGACGAAGTGAACGCAGAAGACCGGCGCGGCGTGGAAGCCGTGTTTCGCGGCGTGCATGCGCCGCTTGCGAAGCCCGGTCATCTGAGTCATCTCGAACGCCCCAACTATGACTTCGCACGCTATCTCGCGGCGAAGATCGGCACGCATTGATTACGACGCAACACCGACAGGACGCCAGCACGATGTCAAACCCTTCCTTCATTTCATTCTCGGGCGTGAGCAAATCGTATGACGGCGCGCATTACGTCGTCGACGATCTGAACCTCGACGTGCGCAAGGGCGAATTCCTGTCGTTGCTCGGGCCGTCGGGTTCTGGCAAGACCACTACGCTGATGATGCTCGCGGGTTTCGAAACGCCCACGCAAGGCGAGATCCGCCTCGACGGAAAACGGCTCGACGACAAGCCGCCGCATCAGCGCGACATCGGCATGGTGTTCCAGAACTACGCGCTCTTTCCCCATCTGACGATTGCCGAGAACGTCGCGTTTCCGCTTTCCGTGCGCCGCGTCAGTCGCGCCGAGCAGAAGACCCGCGTGAAGCGCGCCCTGGAGATGATCGAGCTGCCGCATCTGGCGAACCGCCGCCCCTCGCAACTGTCGGGTGGACAACAGCAGCGCGTCGCGCTGGCGCGCGCGCTGGTGTTCGAGCCGAGCGTCGTATTGATGGACGAACCGCTCGGCGCGCTCGACAAGCGTCTGCGCGAAACGATGCAATACGAGATCATGCGGCTGCATCGCGAACTGTCGCTCACGATCGTCTACGTGACGCACGATCAGGCCGAAGCGCTGACCATGTCGGACCGCGTCGCGGTCTTCTCCGATGGCCGCATCCAGCAGGCCGCCACGCCGAGCGAGCTTTACGAGAACGCACAGAATGCCTTCGTCGCGAACTTCGTCGGCGAGAACAATGGACTGACGGGACGCGTCATCGACGTAAGCGACGCCAGCGCGACGCTCGCACTGGCGGACGGCAGCATCATTCGCGGCCGCTGCGAAAGCGGCCTGCGCGAAGGCGACGACGCGATGCTCGCGCTGCGCCCCGAGCGCGCACATATCCCGAGCGCCGAAGGCACGCAGGTCGACGGACATAGCAACGTCGTGCAGGCCCGCGTCGAGGAACTCGTGTATTGCGGCGATCATCACCGCGTCCATCTGAAGCTTGGCGCGCGCGACGCCATCGTCGTCAAGGTGCCCAACACACAACGCCACGCCCTGCCCGCGCCCGGCAACATGGTCGAGGTCGCATGGCGCCACGACGACTGCAAGATCCTTGCAATGACGGCAAGCGCGCATCGCAACGCGCCTGCCAATTATTCCCCGCCGTCTCCTTTACCTACCATCATTACGACCGCACCTGCAGGAGCCAACTGACATGCGCACTCAAATCAAGGCACAACGTGCCGCACTTGCCGCACTCTCCGTTTTCGCGTTCTTCGCCGCCAGTGCTCAGGCGGCGGAAATACTTTCCGTCGTGACCTTCGGCGGCGCTTATGAAGCGGCTGCGAAGAAGGCTTATTTCGAGCCGTTCACGCAAGCCACAGGCGTAGGCTTTTCGACGGAATCCTACGACGGCGGCCTCGCCAAGCTCTCCGCAATGGAACAGGCGAAGAACACCACGTGGGACCTGATCGACCTCGAAACGAACGACGCAATCACCGCCTGCGACGAAGGCCTGCTGCAGAAGTTCGACAAGAAGACGCTGGGCAAGACGAGCGATTTCATTCCCGGCTCGATCAGCGATTGCGCGGTCGCGAGCATGGTCTGGTCCACGGTCTTCGCCTACGATGCGAGCAAGCTGAAGACCGCGCCGACCACCGTCGCCGATTTCTTCGACCTGCAGAAATTCCCGGGCAAGCGCGGGCTGCGCAAGTCGCCGAAGGTATCGATGGAATGGGCGCTGATTGCCGACGGCGTCGATCCCAAGGATGTGTACAAAGTACTCGCCACGCCCGCAGGTGTCGATCGCGCGTTCAAGAAGCTCGATACGATCAAGAAGAACATCGTCTGGTGGGAATCGGGCGCACAGGCGCCGCAGTTGCTGGCGGACGGCGCGGTGGTGATGACGCAAGCCTACAACGGCCGCATCGACGATGCCGCGAAGAAAGACAACAAGCCGTTCAAGGCCGTCTGGGACGCGCAGGTCTACGACTTCGACTGGTGGGGCATTCCGACGGGCGCGAAGCACGCAGACGCCGCGGCGAAATTCATCGTGTCTGCCTCGCAACCGAAAGCGTACGCGGATCTCTCGAAGTACATCGCCTACGCGCCGCCGCGCAAGGATGCGATCGCACTCGTCGACAAGCAACGGCTGTCCGATCTGCCGACCTCGCCGCAGAACTTCAAGCGTGCGTTGCAGATCAACGCGAACTTCTGGGCCGACAACGCCGACCAGATCAACAAGCGCTTCCAGACCTGGCTGACTCAGTAAGCGCGCCAGTAACCCCGGCAGCAACTTCGCTGTTTAAAGAGCGCAACGAGAGCAAAGAGAGCCCGACGTGACTACCAGCATGCCCGTATCGGCCGAAACCGCGGCGTCGGGCTCTCCGACGAGAGCCCGCGGCCGCGCGTCGTTTCAGAAGGCGCAGCGCCGCGCGTCGGCTCAGGCGCTGTTGCTTGCGCTGCCGTTGATCCTGTTCCTGCTATCGACGTTCATCGCGCCGATCGCGTTGCTGCTCGCGCGCAGCGTGCAGAACCACGAAGTGCCCGACAGCATGCCCGCGCTCACGCGCGCGCTCGATGCATGGGACGGGCGCGGCGTACCCGACGAGCGCACCTTCGCGCTGCTTGCGTCGGGCTTGAAGGAAGCGCAAGGGAGCGGGCAGCTCGGCACGGTCGCGCGACGCCTGAATTTCGCTCAGCCCGAGTTCCGCAGCCTGCTGATGCGTACCGCGCGCAATGTGCCCGCTGACGCGCCGCCTGCCTGGAAGCCGGCGCTCATTGAAATGGACGAGCGCTGGAATTCGCCCGAAACCTGGCGCCTGCTCAAACGCGCCGCCGCATCGCCGACGCCGGACTATCTGCTCGCCGCCGTCGATGCACAAGTCACGCCGCAAGGTTCGGTCGAATTCGTGCCGGACAATTCGTCGGTCTATCGGCAAGCGTTCCTGCGCACGATCTCGATCAGCGCGACCGTGACGGTGCTGTGTCTGCTGCTCGGCTATCCCGTCGCGTGGATGCTCGCCAATCTGCCCGCGAAGAGCAGCAACCGCCTGATGCTGCTCGTGATCGTGCCGTTCTGGACCTCGCTGCTGGTGCGCACCACCGCGTGGTACGTGCTGTTGCAGCCGGGCGGCGTCATCAACAGTCTGCTGATGGGACTCGGGCTCGCCACGCATCCCGTGCCGCTCATCTTCAATCGCGCGGGCGTGCTGATCGGCATGACGCACGTGCTGTTGCCGTACATGATTCTCGCTATCTTTTCGGTGATGAAAAGCGTGTCACCCGTTTACGTGCGCGCGGCACAGTCGCTCGGCGCGCATCCCTTCACCGCATTCGTGCGTGTGTATGTGCCGCAAACGCTGCCGGGCGTCGGCGCGGGCTGCTTCCTTGTGTTCGTGCTTGCGCTCGGTTACTACATCACGCCCGCATTGCTCGGCGGAGCGGGCGACGAGATGATCAGCCAGCTCATCGCCATGCAGACCAATACGCAGCTCAACTGGGGACTGGCGGGCGCGCTGTCGGCGTATCTGGTGATCTTCACCGCGATCTTCTACTTCCTGTTCAACCGCATCGTCGGCATCGACCGTTTGCGCTTCGGTTGAGCGACGCCTACACGACGCCACACGACAAGGGGCCGCCATGCAAAACCAACGGAAGAAGGTGTTGACGGAGCGCATCGCGACGCAATGGGTGCGCGTGCATACCGCGCTCGTTCTATTCTTTCTGATCGCGCCCATTCTCGCGATCATCCCGCTCTCGTTCAATTCGGGTTCGTATTTCTCGTACCCGCTGCAGGGCTTTTCGCTGCGCTGGTACGAGCAGGCGTTGACCAGCGGCGACTGGCAGCGCGCGCTTTTGAACAGCCTCGGCATCGGCGCGGCATCGACGCTGATCGCCACCTGTCTCGGCACGCTCGCGGCGCTCGGCCTGAGCCGCACACAGTTTCCGCTGCGCTCGCTGATCATGCCGATCATCATTTCGCCGATGATCGTGCCCATCGTCGTGGTCGCGGCCGGCTTCTATCTGATCTTCGCGCCGCTCGGGCTCGTGAATTCGTATCCAGGTGTCGTGCTGGCGCATGCGGCGCTCGGCACGCCGTTCGTCGTCATCACCGTGACGGCGTCGCTGCTGTCGTTCGATCAGAGTCTGCTGCGCGCCGCCTCCGGTCTCGGCGCCAGGCCCTGGATCGCGTTCAGGCGTGTCACGCTGCCGCTCATTGCGCCCGCCGTCGCGACGGGCAGCGTGTTCGCCTTTGCCACTTCGTTCGATGAAGTGATCGTGATTCTGTTCATCGGCGGCCCGGACCAGACCACCGTGCCGCGGCAGATGTGGAGCGGCATCCGCGATTCGATCGATCCGTCGATCCTCGCCGTCGCGACCATGTTGATCGTGTTTGCGGTGCTGCTGTTCGCCAGCATCAACTGGCTGCGCAGCCGCGCTGCGGCTGCGAGCCAGGCGCTCGTCTAGCGCGGTTAGCGCTGAACCGGCTGGATAGCGGGCAACGCGGCAAGCGCGCGCTTCCAGATCTGCCGCGTGCGCGTCCACACCAGCTCGCGCCAGTCGTCGTCGGCGGGCATGAACGAATCGAACAGCGCACGGCTGATCGCGCGGCCGCGCGCATCGCGTGGATCGCCGTAAAGATGCAGCCAGTGGTCGTCGCGTAACGCAGTGTGCATGGGCGCTTCGGGATAGGTGCCGCATTCGATCACCAGCTGCATCAGATGCGTATCGGGCAACGCATCGAGCATCGCTTGCGAGGTATAGCCTGTCGCGCGTGCGACCACACCCGTTTCGCTGACTTCGGCGTCCGCGTGGGTGAGCAGCGTATAGAGCCACGGGCCATACAAACGCTGCGCATCGACGAGGCCCGGATAAGCTCGTTGCGTGATCGACATCAGCATTGGATGGCCGAACGCGCCAGCGCCCGTATGCAGATCGAAGACGAACGCGACCTGAGCCGGTTTCAGAAAACGCCCGGCAATGTCCCGCAGCGTACGGTTGGACCAGGTAGGCTGCTGCCCGCCATAGAAGAGACCGTCGGCGTGAAGGTACTGGCCCGCGCCGACGATTGCCTGCACGCCAGACCAGCCGAGCGCCTCGACATTCCTGGCGAGCAGGTCATCGGCATGCTGTCGTTGCGGGCCGTCGATGTCGCGGCATGTGTAGATCTCATGCAGCGCTTCGTAACGCGAATTGTCGGGCAGCGCAGCCGCGAAGTCGACGTAGTTGCGATTCAGATCGACGTTGTCCTCGTTCACGCGCCTGACCCACGCCGTGCCCCACGGATTGATCAGATGAACCATCAGCACGGCGACGTCGTCGGGTAACGGCTGCGATGCCAGTTCGCGCAGCCAGGCCGCTTGACAGGTCGAACCGTAGTAACCCTCCACGCCATGTGTGCCCGATAGCGTCATCAGCACACGGGAAGCGTCGGGCTTGCCGAGCCACGCGACGTCGGTCGCGAGTGCTTCGCCGTTTGGTCCTTTCAAGGGGTGTGCATACGTCGTCAAGACGGCGCCGGCTGCGCGGGCCGCATCGAGAAACTGAGTGCGCTGCGTGTCGAAACTGGGTTCGACGGGAAAGCTGATCTTCATAAAGTCCCCGGTTATTCAAATGCTTTTGCGTCGTCGGACAGCGCCAGGGTAACGCTTCCTGCGGGCTTTGCGCAACACAGTAACAGGGTACCTTCCGATGGCGGCTCCAGCGGTTCTTCAGTGTATTCGATTTTCCCGTCGACGAGACTCGTCACGCACGTATTGCAGACGCCGATCCGGCAGCTGAATGCGGGAGCATAGCCGTGTTGCTCGGCGAATTCGAGCAGCGAGCCGCAGGCTGGGTCCCATGCGACGGGATCGGCTCGCGGGTGAAAGCGGATGGTCGTTTCAGTGTCGGTTGCCATCCGAATTTCGGCGTGCGGTTCTCGCTTAAAGGCGCCTCGACCACGTTGTCCTCAAGTACCGTCGCAGGGCCGAAGAACTCGTAATGGATGCGGCCACGCTCGATACCGAGGCTGCGCAAGAGCCGCCAGTTCGACTGCATGAAGGCGGGCGGGCCGCATAGATAGACTTCGTAGTCGTCGAGCGGCAAGAGCGCTTGCAGCGTGTCGCGCGAAATCAGTCCTTCGCTGTCGAAATACTTCATCGCGCGGTCTTCCGCCGAAGGAAGCCGGTAGCAGACATGCACATGCACGTTTGGGTGCGCCGCCGCGACGGTCTCCACCTCAAGACGAAACGCGTGCACCGCGCCGTTCTCGCAGGCATGAATGAAGTACACGCGGCGGTTGTGCGCGCCGTTCATCGCGCGCAAGCGGTGGAGCATGCTGACGAGCGGCGTCAGGCCGGCGCCGCCGCTCATCAGCACGACGGGTCGCGTCACTTCGTCGCCGCACACGAAAGCACCCGACGGCCCTGCCAGTTCCAGTTCGTCGCCTGCTTGCACCCGCTCGTGAAGATGGGACGATCCGCGTCCTGCAGGCACCGCGTCGCCGCCTCGTTCGTGTTTGACGGAGATGCGCCAGCGCGTGTTGTCGGCGGGATCGCCGGAGAGGCTGTACGTGCGCAACAATCGCTCGCCTGACGGCAACGGCAGCCTGACCGTGACGTACTGCCCTGCAACGAACGGGGTAAGCGCGCCGCCGTCGACAGGCACGAGATCGAACGAAACGATCGATGCGCTTTCCTGCGTGCGCCGCGCCACGCGAAACCGCCTGAAGCGCGACGCAGACAGCGTCTCCCGATCGTCGACGACAACATTCATGTCAGTGCTCCGCGCGCTGACGACTCACCACATACACAGGCGCGGGCGCGACCTTTGCCTGCTGCTCACGTTCGATCATCTGCGCAAGCGCGCGCCTGAAACGCAGTGGTCCGGCGTCGATCGCGAGATCGATGTTCGGCGTGCGGGCATTCCGCATGCCGCGATGAACGGCTGTCAACACGACGCGGTCTTCCTCGAAAGCATGGCGCACGTCGGCATCGAACTGGCGCGACACCTGTTCGTCCTGCGGGGCGAAGTTGCGGGTCTGGAACCAGTAGTAACGCGTGTGCGATTCGTCGACGGGCGTCATGAAGTTATACGAGTTCATCAGAAACACGTCGCGATGAAGCGGTGCATCGTCGCCGCCTGTACCCGCCGGGGTGAAGATCGCCTTGATGATCGCGTGCGACGGGAAGCGCACTTCGTAATGCTGCTTGCGGTCGCACCGCCCTTCGAAGCCGACGAACTGCGCATAGAACGGCGCCACGTCGACATCGCGCATCCAGCGCGAGACCGTCACGCCATGCGCGGCAACCTCGGTCTTCAGCGGCTCGGCCTCGCACGCGGCATTGCCGAACGACGACGGATGCACCCACGCCACATGCGAGGGATCGAGCAGATTGTCCGTGACATAGAGGTAGTGGCAGTCCACCGTCATCGCATCGCCGCGATTCACGCCCCACGCCGGATCGCCCCATTCGTCGATCTGCACGATCGTCGCGGCGTCCGCCTCATCGGTCTCGCCCATCCAGATCCACAGCAGGCCGTAGCGCTCCGCCAGCGGATAGCTCCGCACCTTCGCGCCGGGTGGAATGCGCGGGCTGCCAGGCGCGCGCACGCATGCGCCCTCGCAATCGAAAGTCAGGCCGTGATAACCGCATTCCACCTGATCGCCGATCAATCTTCCCATCGACAGCGGCAGCTTGCGATGCGGGCACGCGTCTTCGAGCGCGACAGGCGTACCGTCCTCGCGGCGATACAACACGACAGGTTCGCCGAGGATCGTCACGGGCATGAGCGCGTGTGTCACCTCTGCGTCCCATGCTGCGACGTACCATGCATTCCTCAGAAACATTGCGCTGCCTCCGTTATGTCGTTTTCACTTGCGGTCAGGATAAAAAGCCAAAACATAAAAGAACAGATGTCAAACTCTGGCTGTTCGTTTAGAGTTTCTAAATCGTCGAACCTTCCCCCACCCATACGATGACGACGAACAGCTTTCCCCCTTTGCGCGCGCTGCAGGTATTCGAAGCGGTAGGCCGGTGCGGCGGCGTGACGGAAGCGGCGAAGCGGCTTGGCATCTCCCCCGGTGCAGTGAGCCAGCAGATCAAGCTGCTCGAAGATACGCTCGGCCTGCATCTCACACAAAAGGACGGCAAGCGGCTGAGCCTGACGTCGATCGGGCGCCAGTATCACGAGAGCTGCGCGGCCGCGTTCGAAAGCCTGCGTGTCGCGCATGCGGAGATAGAACGTGCGAAGAACACGCGCAATCTCAGCGTCAGCGCACTGCCCTCGCTGCTGTCGAAATGGCTCGCACCGCGCATGCTCGAATGGCAGCGCCGGCATGCCGATCTCAGCGTGTATCTCGACGGCACGCACACGGAACCGTCGCCCGATGGTTACGACATCGACTTTCGTATCAGCTACGGCGAGCGCATCGCGGATGTCGAGAATTCCGTCGAACTGTTCCGCGATTACGTGGTGCCCGTTTGCAGTCCGCAACTGCTCCCAGCGGACGCACCGCTCGTTGCGCCCGCCGAGATTCTCGGCTATCCGTTGATATCGGTCGACTGGCGGCCGAAGTTCGCATCGCCGCCTTCGTGGCGCGAATGGCTCGTGGCCAATGATGTCGATTGCAGTGAACTGAACGAGAACCGTCAGGTGTTTTCGCTATCGAGCGTCGCGATTCAAGCGGCTATCGACGGCTATGGCTTTGTGCTCGCCCAAAGCTCGATGGTCTGCGACGATCTCGCCGCAGGCCGTCTGGTGATGCCCTTCGCACTCGGATTGTCGCTGCCGTGGCCGTATTTCCTCACGTGGAAACCGAACGCTTTCGACAGGCCGTATTGCCGCAGCTTTCACCGCTGGCTCGTGACGCGCGGCAAGGAACAGCAGCAACTCAACAACGGCATGCTGAACGTGGTCGCGTGAAGCCGGGAAGCGTGCGTCAGGTCGCGTTCGCGCGCCAGAGCACGGGAAAAAGCGGATGGTCCATCGGTGCACCGTCGGGCAATTGCGCATCGAGGCCGGGAAAATCAGGCGACGTGCGCCAGCGGCGCGGTGCATGACGTACGTCGTCGCCGATGAAGCGGACCGAAAACGCGCGCCGCCGCGTGTTACCGCCTACACCGCCCGACGCATGCAAGGTCAGCATGTTGAAGCACACCAGGTCGCCCGGTTCGAGCGCCCAGCCAATGATCGGATACGCGGCGCGATTGGCCTCGATATCCGGCAGATCGGCGAGCGTGCCTTCCGGAAACCACTTCGCCTGGTTGTCCATGAACGTGCGTGGCATGAGCCACGGGCCGAGATGCGAGCCGGCCACGAATTCGAGCGTCGATTCGCGCGAAACGGGATCGACGGGAATCCACATACTGACGTTCTGCGATCCGCTGATGTTGTAGTACGGCTGGTCCTGATGCCAGGGCGTGCGCTGCCGCGTGTTCGGTTCTTTCACGAGCAGATGGTCGTGATAGAGCCGCACCGTTTCGCCGCCGATCAGTGCGCCCGCCGCCGCAGGAGCCGCCGACCCGTAAATGAAGCGGCGATACGCGTCATTGTCCTGCCAGTTGCAGAAATCTTCGAAGAACCAGCCCGGATCGTCGGGACGGCTCGCGACCTTCGCGCGCGGACTCGGCTGCGCGATGTTGCGCTCGATCCCTTCGCGCAACAGCGCAATGTCGTCTTCCGTGAAGAGCTGGCGGATGCATACCGCGCCATCGCGGCGAAAGTCGGCGATCCGTTCCGGTGTCAGCGCACGTTCGATGCGTGCGTCGATGTCTTGCAGCATGGTGTCTCCGTATAAGGCGCGTCTTCGATCTCAGCCGTTCAGGATATCGAAGTCGAAGTAGCGGCGTTCGATCTTCTGATACGTTCCGTCCTTGATCATATCTGCAATGGCCTGATTGATCATCTCACGCAACTGGGGATCGTCTTTGCGCAAGCCGATCGCGGCGCCTTTGCCCAGCGTCTTCGCATCGTTCACGGGCCCTCCGAGGAACGCATAGCCCTGGCCTTGCGGCGTCTTCAGAAAGCCCTCGCTGCCGGAAATCATGTCGGTCAAGGTCGCGTCGAGCCGCCCCGAGCGCAGGTCGGTGTAGACGAGTTCCTGATTGGCGTATGAAACGACATTGATGCCGGCGGGCGCCCAGTATGCTTTTGCGTACGCTTCCTGCGTCGAGCCTTGCGCAACCCCGATGTTCTTTCCCTTCAGCGATTGGACGGAAGGCTGCAAACCGGCGCCCGCGCGTCCAATCAGACTGCTGGGTGTGTTGAACAGCGGCGTCGAGAATGCCACTTGTGTTTCGCGTTTCGGCGTCACCGACATCGCCGACAAAATCGCGTCGAACTTGCGCCCCTGCAGTGCGGGAATGATGCCGTCGAATGCCGTTTCGACCCATACGCATTTTGCGTGGAGGCGGCGGCAGATCTCATTGCCGAGATCGATTTCAAAGCCTACGAGCTTGCCGTCGGGCGCCTTCGACTCGAACGGCGCGTAAGTGGGATCGACCCCGAACTTCAACTCGGTCAGTTCCTTCGCGTGCACGGACAATGCTGCGAGCAATAGTGCGAGACAAACCAGCGGCTTTTTCATGAGCATCCCCGTTCCAGACGGCAACCGTTGAAAAAACGGACGATCTCCTTGTCCGTCGATTACGGATCAGCATAGGAACTCAAAAAAACGAAGAATAGTGGCCCGTCGGTCGCGGATGATTTAGATTTTCTAAAGCTTTTCGGCAGCTTGCGCGATCGCATGTATCCCGCGCCTGCATACGTGCCCCAGTCGAGGCTCGCGACTCGTCTTGCAATCAACGACGTGTCCGTCAGCTCGCCGCCCCGGATCGGCGGTTCGATCATCCTTACTGGATCGATTGCGGGATCGACCGGGACGCAGGCGTTCAGCATTTATAGCGCGTCGAAGGCGGCCTCGCGCGCCCTTGCACGGAGCTGGGCGCTCGATCTCAAGGAACGCCGCATTCGCGTCAACGTCGTGAGCCCCGGTTCGACCCGGACTGTGGGCCTCGCGGAACTGGGAGGCGATACGAAGGAAGGTCAGGACGGGTTGCTGTCGTACCTGTCGTCGAAGCCGCGCGGCGAACCCGTTTACGGGTTCGCCGCAGCCTCCCGGCCAGGCTAGTGCCCGCCGGCGTCGATTTCGCTCAACTGCATGCCCTTCGTTTCGCGCACCGACCGAAGAATGACGATCGCCGCCAGCGCCGCGCCGATGGTAAAGACCGCGATACCCAGCGCGATCGTCATACTGGCCGCCTTGACCGTCGACAGGACGATGTACGGTGCAATCCCGCCGCCTACGACGCCGATGTTATAGAGGAAACCCACTCCCGACGCACGCACGTCGCGCGGCAGATTCTCCGTCAGTATCGTCCCCCAGATGCCCGACGATCCCACCAGGAAAAAGCCGCTCAGGAACGCAAAGCATTCGGCAAGCAGAAACTGGTTGACGCTATACACCAGCGCCACCACGCACACCGCCCCCGCGCCTAGCATCGCACTGATGCCCGCTCGCCGCCCGAGCCGTTCCGCGATGAAACCGGACGCAAAAAAACCAAAGACCTGTCCGACCGCCGACGTCATCGTGAGCCAGGTGATCGTCAAAGGCTCGAATGAAAGCGACTTCAGATAGGTAGGAAAGAGCCCCTGAAACGGCCACGATCCGAAGCACAACACGAGCATCAGCAACGCGAGATAGCCGACGCGGCGCGGATAGAGCCTGAACAGCACGACGGCGGGATTGTCGCGCAACGGCGTGCGCAGTTTCCTGCCGCTTGCCCTGAACGCCTGCGATTCCGGCACGCACAGCAGAATGAACACGCCGAGCAGGATCGCCGGGATAACGCCGACAAAGAACATGCCGCGCCATCCGAAGTGCGGGTAGACGAGATCGTAGGCAATCGCCGCGCCGATCGCGCCCAGCCCCCAACCGGTATCGAGAATGCCGATGCCGATCGCCCTGTGCTTTTCGGGCCACGATTCGGCGACCATCGTCGCGCCGAGCGAGAAGCCCGGCGCCATGCCAAAGCCGAGCAGCAGACGGAACACGGCAAGCGATGCGAAACTCCACGACACCCCCGTTAGCACGGCGCCCGCCGTGAACCATGCCAACGTGATCACCAATGGAATCTTGCGGCCGATACGGTCGCTCAGGCTGCCGAACATCAAGCCGCCTATCCAGCGCACGCCATACGTCGCAAACAGCAGCAGCGAGGCCGTGCTGAGCGGCACATCGAAATGCTTCGCGATGTCGTTCAGCACGAACGTGATCGCGAGAAAGTCGACCGCGTCCATCACCCACACGCCCCACGCGGCGATCAGAACACGCCATTGCGGCCAGGAAATATCCCTGTACCAGGGCAACGCCTTCGTGGCCGAAACGTTCGCGGCTGCATCGGTGGCTTTCATCACGCCTCCTCCTGACCGGTTGTCCATACCGTGTCTCCTGTCTCTTGGATTGGATTGGATGCCGGGCCGGGTCATCCACACGAGGCGAATGCCCGGCACGTGTCAGCGCGTCAAGCGAGCGCCGAATCTTCGAATGCGAGCACGGTCTGCTTCTGCGTGCCGAGCCCTTGCACACCGAGTTCCATCACGTCGCCCGGTTTGAGGAAACGCTCCGGCTTCATGCCGAGGCCAACGCCGGGCGGCGTGCCCGTCGTAATCACGTCGCCGGGTTGCAGCAACACATGACGGCTGACGTACGACACGATCGTCGCAAGGCGGAAGATCATGTCCGATGTCGACGAGTCCTGGATGCGCTTGCCGTTGAGTTCGAGCCACAAGCCGAGATTCTGCACGTCGTCGATTTCGTCGGGCGTCACGAGCCACGGACCGAGCGGGCCGAAGGTCGGGAACATCTTGCCCTTGACCCATTGCCCGCCATGTTCGAGTTGCATCTCGCGCTCGGACACGTCGTTGCAGACGCAATAGCCAGCCACGTAGTCGAGTGCGGTCTCTTCCGGCACATACAGCGCGCGCCGTCCGATCACCAGCGCGATCTCCACTTCCCAATCGCACTTGGTCGAGCCACGCGGCAGGATGACAGGATCGTTCGGGCCGGAGAGGCACGACGGCGCCTTGTTGAAGATGATCGGCTCAGCGGGAATCGGCGCGTTGGTCTCGATAGCGTGTTGCACGTAGTTGAGCCCGATGGCGACGAAGTTGCCTGGCTGCGCGATGCACGAACCGAGGCGCGGTCTGCCTTCGACCACAGGCAGGCGAGCCAGGTCCGCGCCGCGCAATGTTTCGATTCCGCCGTCCGCGAAGAATGCGGGCGTGTAATCGGCGCATAGCGACGACGCATCGCGAATCGCGCCCTGTTCGTCGAGCAGTCCGGGTTTCTCGTGTCCTTCGGGTCCGTATCTGAGTAGCTTCATCGTGTTTCCTGACATCAGTGATTGAGTGTGGCGAGACGGCTGATCTCGAGCGTGAAAACGCCCGCGCCTGCCGCCGCTTCATCGCGTTGCGCCGTGTCGATGCCTGCCAGCAGACGGGCCAGTTGCCGGCGTGCCGCTTCGAGCGTCGAGGTTTCGACGAACAGCACGCGTGGCGGCACCACGTAGGCCCGTTCTCGCGCTTCGCGCGTGTCGAGATGGCTGGCCGCTTCGTCGGCGACGAACAGATGCGCGGCCAGCACGCACGTGTCGGCCGTGACGGCGGGCGCGTCGCCTTCGAACAGATGACGGGCGTCGAAGCCGGCTGGCAGCGGCAAGGTCAGCGCGTGGCCGCCCGTGCTCGCGCCCGTCGTCTTCTCGACGACGCAGATCGAACGCGCCGTATTACGGAACGCCCGCACGGTGCTTTGCGTCAGCGGCGTCGGATCGTTCAGCCGCGCCAGATACGCCGGGCTCGTCAGCACGGCGACGTCGTCGGCTTCGTACAGCGTCAGCCATTCCGTCACGCCGCTGCCGCGATAACGGCGGCCGCGCAGGAAACCCGGCAGCGCGAGACGCTCGGGTATGTGCTCCTTGTCGTGCCAACGGTAGAACGCGTCGCGCTCCGTCTCGATCACGTCGTTCCAGATCAGCACAGCGGCCTTGCCGAGCAGGGACATCATCGGGCTCCTTTGTTGAAGAATGCGAGGATCGCGTCGACCTGGCCGCCGTGCATGTCCTGGCCCGTGACCACATGAGCGCCGCGTTCCCGCGCGAGGCCCACGAGCATAGTCGGCGTGGCGGGCGATCTCAGCACGACGTCGCCCACCAGCGTTCCCGCGTCAATCGCGCCGGGATCGCCGGGCAAGCCGTCATCATCTTTCATCCCGACGATGGAAGCGTTGACGACGATGTCGTACTTCGCACCAGCACTGCCGACGCTCACATCGCAATCGCGAAAATGTCCGGCCAACGCATCGCGCAAGGTCCTGGCCCGGTTCGCATCGGGATCGACGAGCGAAATCGCGTGGACGCCATGCGCCGCCAGTTCGGCGGCAATCGCGGCGCCCGCGCCGCCGCAGCCGAACAGCAATACGCGCTTTGCCTCGACGGGCATGACTTTCTGCGCCGCGCTCACGAAGCCGACGCCGTCGAACATGTCGCCCGTCCAGCTTCCGTCAGGCTCGCGACGCAACGCATTGATCGCGCCGACGATTTGCGCCCGTGTCGACAGACGGTCGGCGAACGCGAGCGCGACGGCCTTGTGCGGCGACGTGATCAGCAAGCCGTCGAGATTGCCGAGCGACATCAGGCCGCGCATCGCTGTATCGAACGAATCACGGCTGGCTTGCGCCGCGAACATCACGGCAGGCATGTCGTGGCGCGCGAAGTGCGCCGTGTAGACCGATGGCGAGCGCACTTGCGCGACAGGGTCGCCAATGATCGCGTACAGCCGGGTGGCGCCGTCGATGTTCATCGCTGTGCCTCCGCGAGCCACTGTGCGATGCGCGCCGAACGGAAGCGACGTTCGCGCGCCACCACTTCGTCGTGAATGCCGAGCCGGCCGGGTTGGAACAGGCGCGCGTCCATGGTCCTGAGATCCGGCGACACCTGCGGCCGAAACTCCATCTGCGCGAAGATGTCGCGTTCGACATCGACGCCCGGCGCCACTTCGATCAGTTCGAGCCCTCGCGCACCGATCCGGAACACGGCGCGCTCGGTGACATACAGCGCGGTCTGTCCGCGCTCGCGCGCAAACGCTGCGTTGTAGCAAACCTGTTCGAGCTTGCGCACGAATTTCTTGTGACGGCCTTCTTCGCGTATGACCGTCCGCCCCGCTTCCCATCCGATATCGAGACCGCCCGCCGTCAATGTGCCACCGAAGATCACGCACTTCGCGTTCTGGCTGATGTTGATGAAGCCACCCACGCCGATGATCTTGTCGCCGAAGCGGCTGATATTCACGTTGCCTTGCGCGTCGACTTCGGCAAACGAAAGGAACGCGAGATCGAGGCCGCCGCCGTCGTAGAAGTCGAACTGCGACGGCTGTTCGATCATCGCGGCGAAGTTCTGCGCGCCGCCCGAATCGCGGCCCGTAATCGGCGCGCCGCCTATCAGACCCTGTTCGTTGGTCAGGATCACCTTGTCGAGCAACCCCTCTTCGGCAGCAACCGTCGACAACCCCGTCGAAACACCCGCACCGAGATTGCACACGGCGCCCGGATACAGTTCGAGCGCGGCGCGCCGCACGATGACCTTGCGCGGCCCGAACGGCAACGGCTTGATTTCCGATAGCGGCACGCGCAATTCGCCCGCGTAGCTCGGGTCGTAATCCGTCGCATAGGTCTGCCGCTGGTCGGGCACGACGACCACGAAGTCGACGAGAATGCCGGGAATCTTCACCTGCTTGGGCGGCAGTGTGTTGCGCGTCGCCATCCGTTTGACCTGAACGACCACGATGCCGCCTGCGCGGCGCGTCGCTTGCGCCATCGCCAGCATTTCGCCGAGCACGGCCTCCTGCTCCATCGTGATGTTGCCGTCTTCATCGGCCGTGGTGCCGCGCAGGAATGCGACGTCGATCGGCACAGGCTTGAAGCGCAGCCATTCTTCGCCGTCGAGTTCGATCAGTTCGACGAACTCCGCGGGCGTGCACGGGCTTTGCCGCGCGCCTTGCTGACGCGGATCGACGAAGGTGTGCAGTCCTGTTTTCGTGATCAGGCCAGGCCGGCCGCCTGCCATGTCGCGCATCAATTGCGACAGCACACCTTGCGGAAACGTGTAGGCCTCGATCTTGTCGGCGGCGGCAAGCGTGACGAGCCCGGGCGAATCGACCAGCGCGCTCGTGATCGCCCGACGCAGCAGCCCTTCATGCGCGAGGTGGCTCGCGCCCAGCGCCGCGCGATCGCCCACGCCGACCACGCTGATCGACGTCAGATTGCGCGGCGCGCCCGCGCTCATGAAGCGTGCCTCCACTGCCGCAAGCAAGGCTTCGGGCACCGAATGCCCGCCGCCCGAGCCGCTGATGAGAACAGCGTCTTCGTCGCGCACCAGCGACGCCGCTTCGGTCGTTGAAATGATGTGCATGTTGCGTGTCCCGCTTGTTGAGTTGATCCGGCCGGCACGACGCGGACTGAATCCACGTCGCCGGCCAATTCAATGTAACCGGTTGCATAGATGGTGAAAAGCGGTTTCGATAATCTCCAGGGAAAACCATTAAGCACGATACACGCGCCTAGTATTTGAAGTACATTAACCGAAACCGGCTTCTTTGCAACCGGTTTCACGAAAGGTCGAAAGCGTTGACGAAACGGCGTGAACGGCAAGACCGCCACTTTTCAGGAGCTTTGAGCATGGCTATCAAGGGCGTGGAGATCGGACAGGAATTCAGGTTCGCCAAAACGGTGGGCGAAACCGATGTGACGCTGTTCGCGGGGCTGACGGGCGACTTCAGCGACACCCACATCAACGAGCAGTACATGCAGGAGAAGTCGTCGATCGGCACGCGCATCGCGCATGGCGCGCTGCTGGTCGGCTACATGTCGACGGCGTCGACGATCAGCATTGCGCATGTGATCCATCGCAACGATCTCGAGGAATTCCCGGTATCGGCGGGATACGACCGCATCCGTTTCATTCGTCCCGTGCTGTTGGGCGATACGGTCACGGTGATCTACCGGGTCGCCGAGATCGACGAGGAGAAGCGCCGCAGCACCGCGGACATGGAGGTCGTGAACCAGCGCGGCGAAGTCGTCGCGGCGGGGCGTCACATCATGAAGTGGGCAAAGAAGCTTTCATCGAAGTAAGCGCGACGTGCGGTGCGCGCGGCCGCGCCGATGCGTTTGCCCAAGGAAGCCGCCGTTATAATTGCAGCGGAAAACTCTAAGGCAAACGCCAAGGCAAACCATATGGCAAAGGCTGCGCGCCCCACTCGACACGACCCGCCCGCCGAGCCATCCGTTTCGGTCCGGCCGGGCGCTGCAACGCTGCGTGAAGTCGCGGAACTGGCGTGCGTGTCGAAGGCCACGGTGTCACGCTTCATCAACTCGCCGGAGATCGTGTCGCCGAGCGTGCGCGAGCGGATACAGATCGCCATCGATCATCTCGGCTGGGTGCCGCATGCCGCCGCGCGCGCACTCGCGACGCAGCGAACGGGCACGATCGGCGCCGTCGTGCCAACCCTTGCCAACGAGCATTTCGCCACGGCCATTCAGGTCCTGCAGGACGAACTGGAAGAAAAGGGCTATACGTTGCTGCTCGGCTGCTCGGAATACGACCTGCAGCGCGAATACCGGCAGGTTCGCAAGATGCTGGAGCGCGGTGTCGACGCGATCGCAGTAGTCGGAGAAGGCCACCACCCCGATCTCTATGCGCTGCTCAACCAGCGCAACGTGCCGTGCGTCAGCACCTTCACTTTCGCCGCGAAGCAACGCTCGATCTGCGTCGGCGTGGACAACTATCGCGCGTTTTACGACGCGACGAACTATCTGCTTGGCCTCGGCCATCGGCGCATCGCGATGATCGCGCAAAACGCCGACACCAATGACCGCGCCGCCGCGCGTCGCGAAGGCGTGCGCGTGGCGCTGGCCGAGCACGGCATCGCGATTCATCCCGCGCATATGGCCGAAGGTTTCTGGGGCGTTCAGGAAGGACGGCGGCTGTTCAGGCAGATCATGGCCGCGCCGATCGAAGCGCCGACAGCGATCGTATGCGGCAACGGATCGTTCGCCACGGGTGCGATGCTGGAAGCAATGGCGGCCGGCTACGATGTGCCTGGCCATCTCAGCCTGATCGGCTTCGACGACTTTGAAGTGATGGCCGAACTGCCGATTCCGATCACGACCGTGCGCGTTCCGAGTGCGGAGATCGGCAGGCGCACGGCGGAACTGCTGATCGCACAACTCAATGGCGAGAGCGATACGCGGAGCATCGAGTGTGAGGCGACCTTGATCGTGCGGCAGTCTTGTGCACAGCCCCGTTCTGACTGAACGGGCGCTGGAGGCAGGCGGCAAGGTCGCCGCCGCTGACGCAGGCCCGACGCAGCCGGCCAGTCAATACCACCAGCCCGGCCCGGGACCCGGACGCCACATGCTCCAGTTCCACGCCGCATTCTCATTCATCTCCGCATTCATCCGTTCCTGATCGATGAACTGTTGCTGGAGCTGTTCGCGCTTGTAGTTGTCCCACGCCGTTTCGTCGCCGACATACAGGCAGCCGCACACGTATGGGTCGGCGTAGAGAAAGACCGGCTTGCCGTCCTTGAACTTCTGCACGACGCGATTGGGCGGCAAGGTCTGCAGTTGCAAGCGCTGCGCGTCCGTCGTCACGGGGACGATATGGAAGCCCGCCGCCGACAGCAGGTCGTTTTTCTCGTTAGCGCGTTCGACGGGCGAGGCACATCCGGCGATCAGAACGCTCATGCTTATTGCTATCAAACCCGTGACCAATGGGTGTTTCATCGTCGTCCTCTGGAAGTAGGCGGTGCGTTTCAAGGATCACGCACATGGCACGAAGTCTGGGCGCTAAAACTTAGGCGAAAATGACAGCCGTGCTGCGTGGCCCGGCACGCCAGAACCCGTTCGTCGATGAACGCCTGCGGTCGGCTGCGATCCGCAATGCGCAGGCGATATGGCAGCGCACCTGCGAATCCGTCAAATGACGGCAAATCGTGCCGACGTGGGCGGCACGCACGTCCGCATCGTCCGACAGACGGGCGGCGGCCCCGCTCGCCCACCCTCGCAAGTCGCGCGTGCAAGCGCTCTTCCCCGCGCAGTAGTTGCCGCCCAGTAGTTGCAGCCCAGTAGTTGCCGCGAAACACAGACGACACGCAATCACAGCGACGGATCAAGCGGCGTGATGCGGGCAAGCATCAGCGTATATTCCTCCGCGGCAATCTGGCGGAACTTCATGTCGATCACGGCCATGCGCTGTTCGTCGGCGGTATCGGGAAAGAGCCGTTGCGCGGCATCCTTCAACACGATGTCGGGATGCGCGATGCACGGCAGATCTTTCGATGCCGTCGAATCCAGCGCCTTCACCAGCAGATAGACGGGCACGACGTCCGCCAGCCCGACGGGCACCAGCTTCGTCGCCGCATCGCCGAAATGGCGCCGCACGATCGCCTGCGAGCCGAGGCGCAGCATGTAGCGAAACGGCATGCCCGTGCGGATCGACAGCAGCACGGGGTCGACGGCTGCCACCTGCTCGACGGAGTTGATGCCTTCCGCCTCGAAGGTCGCGACGATCGGCAACGTCACGCCTTCGAGCGTGATGAGCCGGTCGGGCGCATTCTCCGTCTTGTCCGCTTCGGTGATCTGCGGAAAGCCGAAGCGGCGGATCAGTTTGAGCAGTGCATCGACGGGAAAGGTGCCGAGCGCGAAGGCCATCGCCGCGCGCGCGCCGTCGGACTGCGTCGCATTGTTGATGACGAGCGCGAGCGGAATCGCGAGAAAGAGGCGCAGCGCGTACCAGTAGACATCGGCGACGTTGAGCGACTTGCGGCGAATGGAGAGCACGGAATCGCTCACGACGAACATGAACGAGCCCGCGAACGACGCCATCAGCACGCGCTGGCTGATGCCATAGATGCAGCCGGAAGATTCGCTCGTCGCGCATGGCCTCACGTCGAAAAAGCTCGTGCCGACCAGTCCCGCCGCCGCGTAGACGATGGCCAGCAGGATGAACACGGCGGGCAAGAAGGGTACGAGGCCGTACTGCTCGTGGTAGACGCGCGCGAACAGGCGCTCGCAGATGTCGAGCCGCTCGTCAGCCACGCGCTGCCAGTGTCCCGCCGCAGGGCGCGGCTCGGGCGGCGAGCACGGCAGCGCGCCGGCATCCTCCAGCGCGTAGATGAGCCGCTGCGACCAGAAGCGCTGCAGATACGCCGAAAGGGCACTGCCCTTCAGGCTGTTTTGAAACTCGCGATAGCGCGTGAACCAGATCAGGCTCAGAAAGACGATGAGCGGCGCGCCGACCATGATCGTCGTGAACGCCGCGAGCGTGACGGCGAGTTCGAACGATGCGGCCTCCGCCTTCACGACGTAATGGATGAATGCCGCGCCCGCGAGGTTGATCGCGAGGAGGCCCACGCTCAGCATGATCGCGCGACGCGGGCCGGTGAGGTGGCTTTCGGTGAGGGGGCTGGGTTTGCGGGAGGTGCCCGATACCGGTACGGCTAAGGTCGTGGTGGACATGGTGCGTCTCCTCGATTGCTCACGACAAACTGCTCTGTGCAACGGTTTGCTCGTTACTCAGCGATACAACATTTCATCCTGGCACATTCGCCGGGACTCAAAGGTGCATCGCCTGCAATCAGATGCGAGCGAATGTGTCGAAGACCACATTCGCCGCCCTACCCAGCTGGCGCGCGGGAAAATACCTGCTAAAACCCAAGACAAGACCCGCCTCGCGCGCGGAATGGTCAGCGGTGCATCCATGCATCGTGCCGGCCCCCCCCGCCCGATCCTGCTCTTCATCGGCCTCTTCACTAAAACAGCCTCATCACTCCACCGGCCCTGTCGCATCCGTTCGCATTCGCGCCATGCGTGCGGTGCAACCCTGATCCGATCTCTCTCGATATGGAGTACCACATGGACTCAATCACGTTCATGGCTGCGACGGGCAGCACCCAGGCGAATGCCGCGCTGTGGCTCGGCGCCCTGCAAGCCGCGATGGACCGCTTCCAGATCAACACGCCCCCGCGCAGGGCTGCCTTTCTGGCACAAGTCGCGTTTGAAAGCGGCCGCTTTCCGCCTCCACCTGTAGCGGAAAACTTCAATTACTCGGTGGAAGGCCTGCGAGCGACGTTCCGCTCGCTGACGGCCGCGCAATGCGCGAGCCTTGGGCGTCAACCTGGCGAGGCGCGCGTGCCGCCCCAGCGCCAGCAGCAGATCGCCAACCTCGTCTATGGCGGCCGCTACGGCAATGGCCCCGCCGCGACGGGCGACGGCTGGAAGTATCGCGGCTCGGGCCTGATCCAGTTGACGTTCAAGGACAACTTCGCCCGCGCGGGTCAGGCGATCGGCGCCGATCTCGCCGGCAATCCGGACCTCGTGCGCAACGACCCCGCCACCGCGGCGCTGGTGTCCGCGTGGTACTGGCAATCGCACGGCTGCAACGAACTCGCCGACGCGAACAAGTTCACCGCGATCACGGCGCAGATCAATCCAGCGCACGCGGGCGAGACGGGCCGGCTGGAAGCGTTCCAGCTCGCGAGCAACGCGCTCAATGTATCGCCTGCTGCTGGGGCCGGCGGCACAGCCGTCGCGTAAGGCCCTGAAGACGGCGGCGAGTCTCATTTTCATGCCGACGCATGGGCATGAGTGAACTCGCCGTCGCCCACGTTGAACACGCGGTGGCAGTATTTGAAGTGATTGCAGATTTCGCTGATTCAGTAATCGTCACGCCGGCCGTGTCGCCGTTGCAGGCAGGACGGCGACACTGCATCAGGGCAATCTCGTATCCGGCGTGAAGCGTCGTGCGTACTCTCTCGGACTCACCCCCATCCGCCGCGTGAAAGCCTTTCTCAGCACCTCGCCGCTGCCGTAGCCGCACCGGCGCGCTATCTCTTCTATCGATCGCTCACCGAGTTCGAGCGCCCGCCGAACGGCTTCGAGCCGCATATCTTCGACGTACTTCGCGGGCGTCGTCTTCAATTCACGCTGGAACATGCGGATGAGGGTTCTCACGCTCGTCGATGCCCGGTCCGCCAGCATGTCGGTCGTGAGGTCCGTGTGCAGATGCTCACTGATCCACAGGCACAGATCGTCGATGCTCGAGCCCGATACGCGCTGCGATTGAAGGGCGACGCTAAACTGCGCCTGCCCGCCGGGACGCCGCAGAAACAGCACCAGGTTTCTGGCGATCTCCAACGCCGCGTCATTGCCCAGGTCCTCACCGACCAGAGCCAGTGCGAGATCGATTCCCGCCGATACGCCCGCCGACGTGTACAGGTTGCCGTCCTTGACCCAGATCGGATCGGGGTCGACCTGCACGTCCGGATAACGCTCGGCAAGGTGCTGCGTCCTCCGCCAATGCGTCGTCGCCCTGCGACCGTCCAGCAGCCCCGCTTCCGCAAGCGCAAATGCGCCGACGCAAATCGAGCACACGCGACGCGCACTGCCCGCACGCTTGCGGATCCAGCCTATGGCTGTCTTGTCGAAGCGATCGACCGAATTAAAGCCGGTCGTCACGATCAATGTGTCGATTGGCCGGTTTGCGCGACGCTCTGTTTCGAGCGTCCGGTGGCCCTTGAGTCCGATACCTGTTTCGCTTGCCAGATGAACATCGGGACCCGCGCAAACCAGTTCCAGTAGATACGGAGCCGGCGCGCCAGCGTGCAACTGGTTTGCTGATGCGAACACTTCGGCAGGACCGATTACGTCGAGCGCGTCGACGGGCGGCAAACCGAGTATCACAACGCGCCTTTGCGTCGAACCCGACAGCGGACGGGATGCTTTCTTCATCTGCAGGTCCTGTGAGAACACGTCGCATCCATTTTGGCACGAATCGTCCAAAAACAGTCATATACGACACACGACACGTTTATACACTCGATAGCCAAACTCGATATTGGCGGAGGCCACATGAGCACCATCGTTACCATCGGAGGAATCAGCGCGCCCGATTCCAGCTTCACCCGTCAGGCAAGCTCGCTCGTCGAACGCGTTCACTCGGGCGCGCTGCTGAACCATGTGCACCGAACGTGGTGGTTCGCCGAATTCCTCGGCAGAACGCGCGGTTTGAAATACGACCGTGAAGCTGTCTACCTTGCATCCCTGCTTCACGATCTTGGCCTCACAAGCGCATTCGCCGCCGACCAGCGCTTCGAGGTCGACAGCGCCGAAGCCGCCAGCCTGTTCCTGACGTCGAACGGCTACCCGGAACAAAAGGCCGAACTCGTGTGGGACGCGATCGCGCTGCATTCCAGCGCAGGCATCGCCGAGCGCAAGCAGCCGGAAATCGCCTTGGTCTACATGGGCGCTCATGTGGACGTCTTCGGACTGCGGCTGGATGAAATCACGCCGTCGTTCGTCGACGATGTGCTGACGCTGTACCCGCGCGCAGGCTTCAAGGCGGCCTTTGCCGAAGCGCTGGCGGAGGTTGTCAGGAAGAAGCCCCACACGGCGCCCGGTACGGGCCTGGTCGATATCGGACGTCGGCACGTACATGGTTTCGACTGCGCGAACGTCTGCGACCTGATCGATCACGCGCCGTTCGAAAGCTGAAACGCAGTGTTGCAGCAAAGATTCGTTGACTCTTATTTAGATGATGCCTATCATCCAAATCATCGCATCGCGGAGTGCAGCAAATCATGCGGAAGTCCAGAGAAGAAGCGGCTGACACACGTCGGCGGATCGTCGAAGTCGCCAGCCGGAAATTCAGAACCGACGGCATTCAGGCAACCGGACTTGCCGATCTGATGTCCGAGGCGGGACTGTCGCACGGCGGGTTTTACCGGCATTTCGAATCGAAAGATCAACTGGTCGCCCAAGCCTGCGAATCGGGACTGGCGGCGATCATTGGAAAACTCGAAGCAGCGGCGAGCGGATGCGAAGGCAAAGCAGGTTTCAAAGCCATCGTTGACGCGTATGTGTCGTCGTCGCATCGGGACGCGCCCGCGGACGGCTGTCCTCTCGCCGCGACGGGCAGCGAGCTGGCGCGTGCGGACGAACAGACTCGCGCGGTCGCGTCGCGCGGATTTGCCGATCTCGTCGAGGTCCTGGCAAAACGAAGCGGACGGCGGCGACGCGAGGCGGCAAGGTCGGAGGGCGTCTTTGCGCTGTCGGCAATGATCGGCGCGATCACGATGGCCCGCATCACAGACGACCCCGACGCAGCGGCGGCGATCCTCCAGGACGTCAGGCAACACCTCGAAGCAATGTAAGCGATACAGGTCGTTGGAGCCGATCGTTAAGCGCACGCATCAAAATGTGCATATGCACTGCAAAGATTCTGAAGCATCCCCTGCACTCTCGATGAGTGTTCAAACCGTTAGATTGGAGAGTTCATCATGAAGCAACGCAAATACCTCATTACTGGCGCAACCGGCAAAACGGGCGTCCACACCATTCGTCATCTTCTGAATGACGGGCATGCCGTACGCGCCTTCGTACACCGCGAAGACGAACGCAGCGAAGCGCTGCGCAATCAGGGCGCTGAAATCGTCGTTGGCGATCTTCTCGAACATGACGACGTGATACGTGCCATGGAAGGCGTGACGGGCGCCTATCTGTGCTATCCCGTACGTCCAGGCTTTATCCAGGCGACCGCTTATTTCGCGGATGCAGCGCGCCGCGCGGGTGTCGAGGTGATCGTGGAGATGTCGCAGATTTCCGCGCGGGAAGATTCGAAGAGTCATGCCGCGCGCGATCACTGGATCGCGGAACGCGTGATCGACTGGTCAGGCGTGCCCGCCGTGCATATTCGCCCGACGTTCTTCTCCGAATGGCTCGTCTTCCCGTGGGTGCGCGATCAGATCGTGCAGGAAGGCAAAATCACGCTGCCGTATGGCAACGGACGTCACGCGCCGATTTCCGGGGAAGACCAGGCCCGGCTGATCGCGGCCGTGCTCACGAACCCGTCGGCGCACATCGGCAAGACCTATCCGCTGCTTGGACCGGTCGAGATGAACCAGCAGGAAATCGCCAATGAAATCGGCGAGGTTCTGGGTCGCGAGATCACATACAGCCCGTCGACGATCGAACAGTACCGCGAGCATCTCGAGAAATACGACTTGCCGGAGTTCATGATCCAGCACTTTCTTGCCATCGCCATCGATTACCAGAACGGTATTTTTTCGGGCGAGGACGGTGTGATTGGCGAGATCACTGGGCAGGCGCCCCAAACTGTCAGCGACTTCGTGAAAGCGCACCGCCACGTTTTCGAGCAGTAACCCGTGACGGAGGATGCGGCTCGTACTGTCGAGCCGCGTTCTGCGCAAACGCATTGGCGCACGCAATCGTCATCGATGCGTTGCGCTCGCTTCTAGAAGCTGGTGGTGACGCACTTCAGTCGCGTCATCGACGGGAAACATGCATTCGAGGCGTAGCTCCTGCGCCGCGATGCTTTGCGGCGCACCCACGCTCGTCACCATCGAAAAGTAACGAAGCACGTCCCCGCCGCTGACGAACCCGATGGGAATGACGGGCATGGCAGGCGCGGCAGAGGATGCCTGTCCCGTCTTCCAGTCGCGCGGTGCATCGGGATAGGCGAGCAGTTCGTCGAGCAGATGCGCGGTGTCGCCGTCTATCACACGGCCCACCGATTCCCGGTACACCCGCTGCAGCAGGCTTCGCGCAACGCTGTCCCAATCGTCGACGAACGGTCGCATTCCCTGCGGATCGAACATCAGATGCAGCATGTTGCGCGGGCCTTTGCGCGCGGCCATGTCGATGAAGCAGTTGAAAAAGCGCGGCGCGGCGTCGTTGGTCATCAGGACGTTCCAGTGCCGGTCCATGACGATGGCGGGAAAGGGTTCATGCTGGCGAACGACCCGCTCAAGCGCACGAACCACACCGTGCATTTCCTGCGCATTCCACGGCGCCTCCGAATACACAGGGGCGTAACCCGCGGCGAGCAGCAATGCATTGCGCTCGCGTAACGGTATGTCGAGCGCCTGCGCGAGAGTGAGCAGCGTCTCCCGGCCCGGCACACTGCGCCCGCTTTCGATAAAGCTGATCTGACGCTGCGAAATGCCCGCTTCGAGCGACAGATCGAGCTGACTCACGCCACGCACGCCGCGCCAATAACGGAGCAGGTTGCCGAGTTCTCCCGACGACGCCTTTGAATCGCGGCTGCTGACATTCATCGGACTTCCTCCGATCGAAGCGGGTCACTATAACGGACTCACACGCTGGCTGCACGCCAGACAAATTCTTCGAACGGCGCTTCGAGTTCCGGCCGTGTCACGCTGCTCGTGTAGTTCGTGATGGTCGACGCGGCAACCACCGCGATGACCTCGAGTAGTTGTCCGGCGTTGAATCCGGCGTCGAAAAACCGCTGCTGGTCTGCGTCGGAAAGACGGCCGCGCTGTTCTATCAACGTGCGCGCCAGCGTCGAAAGCGCGGCCAGTTCGGCGTCCGCTGGCAGGGCACCGCGCCGGATCGCATCGACATCGGCGGACGATACGCCTTGCTTCAATGCGAGCGCCGTGTGAAATGCGACAGGCCACTCGCTGGCGTTCGTCACTGCGTTGGTCAGCAGCAATGTCTGAATCTGCGGCTCGGTCAGACTGCTCGCATGCACTCGCTCGAACAGCCCGATGAATCCGTTGATCAGCACCGGCGACGCAGCCATCTTCGCGGCGATGTTCGGGATCGCGCCGAACGCCTGTTGCAGTTGCTGAAGCACGGGCTTCGATTGCAGCGGAGCGGATTCGAGCGTGTGAACGGGATAGCGGGACATGATATCTCCTTGGTTGCGAGCGCCACCGGACTGGTGACGCGACAGCCATAGAGTAGGCGTCCCGCTGCTGCGCGCCAATTACATCGCATGTAATCAACGCGCGGCCGATTATCCCTGGCCGCCCAGCGTCAGTCCGTGCTGCCCTTTGTACGCGGCCACAGAGGGCGTCGACCACCCTTCGAGCAGATCTGGCGAAAGCCGATAGATTTCCACACCAAGCGGCCGGCACACCTCCAGCGGATCACGCGCGTCCGGTCCCCACATCGGCAGAGAAAGATCGCCGCCGGGACACGTCGACAGCGCGCAAAGCAGATCGATCTCGGCGAAGAACTCCAGATAATCGCCCTTCTTTGCCGGACATGCCTTCATGAAGTACTTGTCGTCGAGATTCAGACCTGTACATTGAAAAACATTGAGCACGTCGTGTACGTCGTACTCGGTCAGACCATACGGCGCAACTGCGCGCGTGAGATTCGAATGGCAATGAAAGTGAAAATCTTCACCCGTCAGCATGCGGTTCACGTACGGGTCACAGCGCGTGCCAAGCAGATCGTGCACGCGACCGCCATGTTCGTCGATGCCGTAATCAGCGAGACTGTCGTCGGTGATCGTCACCATCGGACGCAGAAACGGCAGCGTCGACCAGAGACGGTCGAACGTGCTGACGTGCGCTGCCTGCAACTGACGCGTGCGCGACGCCCACATCCGTTCGCGCGGATTGTGCAGGTTCCACATGTTGAGGTCCGCCACCTGTGGCCCTTCGATCGTCACGATACGGAAGACATGCCCCGCAGGCACCGTCCACGCCTGTCCCGATCGGATCGGAATCACGATCGATTCGATCAGTTCGCGTCCGTCATGCTCTGCAGCAATGCGTCGATAGAATGCCTTGTCGGCGTCGAGCGCGGAGCCCTTGGTCGATTGATAGGCGGCAGGGTAATTCAACATGAGATCGCTCCTTGATGAGGCGGCCGGCGTGTCCACGCTCTCGTGGCGCCGTTCGAGACGCGCGGCCGCGAGACAGGTCACAAATAGTCGAGCATTGCGTGCTCGGACTCCGACAGATATTCGGCGAGCGCTGCTTGCGCCTTGTCGAGGTGGCCGCGCTCGATCAGCACGAAAATGCGCTGGTCTTTCGCGACCCACGGCTTCTGAAAGCGCCTTTCGTCCGGTGCGGACCCAAACACCAGCCGCAGTTGCGCGAGAATCGTCGTGAAGAACGCGTCGAACAAGGCGCTGTGCAGCAAGCGCACGATATGCCGGTGAAACAGCAGGCTATACGTGCCGACTGCGCGCCAGTCTTCACGTTCGACGGCGTCCTGCGCGCAGCGGATCGCTTCGCGCATCAACGCGAGATCGTCTGCATCGATGGGTTCCTCGCGCGTCAGCGCCTGCAACTCCAGCGTGCGCCGCACGCGGTAGATATCGCGCACGTCGTGGCGCGTGAGTGTGCGCACGATCACGCCGCGGTGCCGGTAATGCACCGCAAGGCCCTCGCGGCACAGCAGGCGCAATGCTTCGCGCAGCGTGTTGCGCGACACGTCGTGCAATTGCGTCAGATCGTTTTCGACGAGCGCCGTGCCGGGCAACAGTTTGCCCTCGATGATGTCGTCGCGGATGGTTGTCAGGATGCGGTCCGTCACGGACTGATCGGTCTCCGCGGCCGCCGGCGCGGATTTAACGGACGTACGTACTGTTGTCATTCGTAAGCTCAGGCGATATGAACGTCTTGGAGAAAACTGGCGATGCGCGAGGTTTTCTGTTTCGCGAGTTCCAGTGGAGGACCATCGCTGAGTATCGTACCGCCTTCCATGAATATCACCCGGTCCGAGATGCGGAACGCGAACTTGATCTCGTGCGTGACGATGATCATCGTCATCCCGTCGCGCGCAAGCTGCTCGATGACTTTCAGTACTTCCTGCACCAGTTCCGGGTCGAGTGCGGAGGTCGGTTCGTCGAACAGTACGATTGATGGCTGCATTGCCAGTGCGCGTGCAATCGCCACGCGTTGCTGCTGCCCGCCCGACAACTGATGCGGATACTTGTGCGCATGCGCCGCCATGCCGACTTTCGCCAGGATCCGCATGCCGGATTCTTCGAGGGCGCTGCCCTTCAGGCGGTTGTGATAGCGCGGTGCGAGCGTCACGTTTTGCAGAACGGTCTTGTGCGGAAACAGATTGAAGCTTTGAAACACCATGCCGATGTCGAGAATACCGCGCACATAGTCGCCGTGCCGCGCCTTGCCATGGCCGCGGGACTGCAGGAACGCGCGTCCGTGCAGACGCACTTCGCCATCGTCGAGCGGTTCAAGCCCGTTTAGCGTGCGGATCAGCGATGTCTTGCCCGAGCCCGACGGTCCGATGATCGACACGACCTCCCCGGCCTTCACGGTCAGATCGATGCCCTTGAGCACCTCGTGCTGGCCATAGCGCTTGCGAATGCCGACCGCTTCGAGTGCGCGTCCGGTGGCCCGGGAGTCGGCGGGTTTTGCGGCGGCGTTCGATGCATCGCCGGACTGCGCCGTCACGTCGATCATCACGGCATGCTTGCGGCGCGTCACGTCGAGGCGCTTTTCGAGCATCTTCAGCAGATGACCGAACACCGTGACAATCAGGACGTAATAGAACGACACCGCGAGCATGGTCTCCAGCACCTTGAAGTTCTGCGTATAGAGACGCTCGCCAACGAGCAGTATTTCAGCCAGAGAAATCACCGACACCAGCGACGTCAGCTTGACTATCGTGATGTACTCGTTGATCAGCGACGGCAGTGCAACGCGGAATGCCTGCGGCAGCACGATCAGGCGTTGCAGCCCGACGTATCCGATGCCGAGCGCCCTGCCCGCTTCGAGTTGTCCCTTGTTGAGCGCAAGCAGACCGCCCCGATGAATTTCGGCGATATACGCGGTTTCGCTGATCGACAGCGCGATCAGTCCGGCCAGGAACGGATCGGACAGTACACCGCCCGACCACGGCAACACCTGCGGCAGGTTATAGACGAAGATCAGCAGCACCAGAAGCGGCAAGCTGCGGAACAGCCAGATATAAGCACCACACGCCATGCGCAATGGCAAAAGCGTCGATTGCTTGCCAAGCGCAAGCATGAATCCAGCGACGATCCCGATCAACCATGTCGCCACGCTCAGTTCGACGACGAGCCACGCAGCTTTCCAGAATGCCGCGTCGACGAGTAGCGACGCCGCGTAATGCCAATCGAACAACATGCGACTCCCCTTCCTGCGCGCCGGGAAGGCAGGCGCGCATGGCGATGCGAGCCGTCGGGCCCGCCAGACAATGGAAAAACGCGACCTTACTTTTGCGTGCTTCCCAACGCGAGCGCGATGTCGCCGCCCGTCGGTTCCGCGACGTTGTATTGCTTGAGCAGCGCCGCATATTCGCCCGACGACTTCATCGACGCCAAGGCGGTCTTCAACTGCGACAGCAGCGCGTCATTGCCCTTCTTCACGCCAAGGCCGATGACCACCGGGTAGAGCGGCACCGTCGACGTAATCGCCACGCGACCGCCAAGCCGGTTCGCCGTGATCTGCGCGACGGCGGAATCTTCGAACTGCGCATCGACGGCATGCGACAGCACGGCTTGCGCCGCTTCCGGCGAGGTCTCGAACTCGCGCACGTCGATCGCGCCGCGCCCCGCTGGCACGCAGACCTTGCCCGACACATCGGCAAGCTTGGGAATCCACGACGCGCCCTTGATCGAACTGACCCGCTTGCCGCACAGATCTTCTGGTGTCTTCGGCGCGAAACCCGCGCCGCTGAGCGCGAGCAGCGAGCCGCCCGTCTTCAGGTAAGGCAGAAAGTCGATCTGCTTCGCGCGCTCGGGCGTCACGTAGAGCGCAGACGCAATCACGTCGAAGCGGTTCGCGTTGACGCCGAGAATCAGATTCGCAAAACGCGTGTCGACGAACGACGGCTTGAGCTTCAGATGCGTGGCGAGCTTGCCCATGAACGCGGGATCGAAGCCTGCGGGCGTCCCGTTGTCCAGATAGTCGTAAGGCGGGTACGTGAGGTCTGCGCCGATCTGCAGACTCTCGGGCGCGACGGTCCCGGCCGCGGCGGCAACGTTGGCGTGTGTCGCCATGCACAGAGGCACGATCGCGGCGGCGATCTTCATCGTGTGCGACAGGCCCTTGAGGGCCGACTTCGTAAAAATGTGGGCTTTCATAAGGTCTCGCTCGTCGGGTGGTCGGGTGGTCGGTTACATTGTTCAACAATGTGCAAACTATTGTTGAACAATAAATGGAATGCAAGCGTTTTTTCGTCGCGAAGAAAACGACGGCGAGTTCGACCGGAAAGAACGGGGGACGGCGACGGTTTCGAGAGAGGCAGGCACCGGGCACGGTCGCTTGACGTTTTCACCAGGGCTGTGCCGCGAACCCTATGTTTGTGCAGCGACCAACATACGAACCCGCCTCGATGCTGAACAATGACCAGGTTAGCGCGCCGCCACATAGGGTGATAGAACGGGCGGCATCGCGCGACGCGCCGGGGTGACGTCGCTCACCTGGTTGCCAATGAGAAGAACGCACAATGCCCGAGTTGGCGGCGGGATGGGGAGACCGGATATGGGCATGATTCGCAAGCGTCTAGCGACGCCGGAAGCGCCATGCGACGTGGCGCCAGGCGATGAGTCGGCACAGGATGGTCCCGCGCAGCCGCTCGATGAACAGGCTTCGTCCAGCCCCGTTGCGCCTGAAGCACCTCATGCGCCCGCCGCGCCCAGCAAACCTTTGCGCCGTTCCAAACGGGCGCCCGATGTCACTCGCCCGCTGCTGATCATGCGCGTGCAGTCCCGGCCGAAGCAGCTTGCCGTCGTCAAGGAAGACGGCGCACCGGACTGGAGTCTTAGCGCGGGCGTGGCGACCGTCCTGTTCGGCTTCGTGATCGCATTCGGCACCTACGTGACGCTGACTCAGCGCGAAGCCATGCAAAGCCATATGGGGCACTTCGTCAATGCGGACAAGCCGCATCCGGCGAAGCCCGATAGTCCGGCGTCGCCGCGTCAACCTGCCTTAGACGTTGCACAGGCCGCGCGCGCTCCAATCGAAACACCATCCGCTCCGGTTGCCTTGCGCGACACCGAGATGCCCCGCGCCGCCGCCAGCGATGCCGCGAATGCCAGCGTTGCCGTCGCCCACGACGCGCCGCCCAGACCACTTGTCACGGCGGCGACCCCTGCACCTGTGCCCAGCAATCCCACCAGCAAGCGGAACGTCGCAAGCACCATCGCCTCTCCCGTGCGCGCTGCGCCGGGAAAGACCGCTCAGGATTCGGCAGCGACCACGACACAAGCCCGCGCTGCATCGGCCACATCGAAGGAGCGACGGACTGGTTCGAAAACCGCGAAAGGCGCGTGCGGCGCGCTCGAGTCGTGTGACCAGAACCTTGCGCATGTCGAACAGGCGACGCGTGAGCCGGCTACAGTACGGGCTCCCGCAAAGAGCACGGTGACGACAACAGCGATGCGGGAGCCTGCCGTTGGCGGACCCGCTGTGCCCGCCGCGCAACTGGTTCCCCGGCCGGTTCAAGCCGAAATACACGCGGAACCCACGGCGGATCTTTCACTCACCGTGAACAAGAACCTGTTTCGACAGCATTAGATCGGGGGTTTGCCTGTCGTGTCCGTTGGAATCCGCAGCGAGACGCTCGCGGCCGCGGTTCGCCGCAGGCATGCAACAAAGCCTTCGGCGGTCGGCGCGGTCTAGCGAACCGCCGCAGCAGGGCGATCAGTGCGCAAGCCCCTCAGAAACGAAGCGATATCGAACCCGTACGACTCGAGCAGCCGGTACAACGTGACGCGCGAAATACCGAGATCGCGCGCCCCGCGTCCGCGACTCTGCCGCGATGACGCAGCAAAGCCCTTTCGACCGCCTGTTGCTCGGCGCGGCGCCGCACCTGGTCAAGCGACATCGTGCGCGCGTCGACATAGTGCGCAAGGCCAAGGTCACTCGCCGTGATGACAGCGTTATCGAACAGCACAACCGCACGCCACACGCGATTCCTCAATTCGCGAACATTGCCGGGCCAGTCGTGCGCACGCAGTGCCCGAACCGCGTCGTCGGAAAAGCCGCGTATCCGGCGGCGCGAATCCACACGCAACTGGTCAAGCAGATGCCGCGCCAGAAGCTCGACGTCCGCACCCCGTGCGCGCAGCGGCGGCTCTTCGATCTGGAGCACACTCAGCCGATGATAGAGATCCTCGCGAAACCGTCCTTCGCGCGCCGCGCGCTCCAGATCGACGTTCGTCGCACAAACGATTCTCACGTTTCTGCCAACCGTCGCGAGATCAGGCTCGACCTGGACGGCTGCAGCCGAAAGCGCGCTGCCTAACGGCCACGCGCCTCACGAAGACACACATCGCCTTTGCGCCTGGCGATGGCGGCGCTCGCGGCGGCATAGTCCTCGGCGAACGCTCGCTGCGCGAAGCAGGGTGCCGACGTCGCGAGCAGCGCATCGACTTTTGCGAACTGCTTGTCGAAAACCCAGGGCCGTCGTGCGAGCGTGCGGTCATTGAGCCAGTAGGGACTCCAGTCCCGGGTCGTCTCGATGATCTCGCGCGCGAATTCCGGCCCGTATTCGAGGCCCCCTTCGATCACGACATCGATATACGACTCGACGAGCGGAAACCTGGCGTCCGGAACGGGAAGCCCTTCGCCCGGCGCCTTGCCTTCGGCTTTCGGCACATAGACCCAGACCGTTCCCTGCGCCGGCAACGGCTGCCACGATACGGGCTCGATGAGCGCACGCGGCACCTCGACGCGCACGTAGCCCTTCTCGCGCTCATCGAACGCGGACATGTCGTTGCCGGCAACGGGATAGATCACGCCGTTGATCGTCATCGGCGCTTCACCCCCGGACGGACGCCGCAGGCCGAGCGCCGTGAACCCGCTGCGCGCGCGGTCGCTCCAGCTGCGTACATAACCGAACGCCGCCGACACGCGCACCGGAATCGCCGCAACCGGTTTGCCCGCCGTGTCGTTGCGCGATGGCGTGTTGATGAGCGAACCGTAGCCGAAAATGAACTGCGTCGGCTGATCGGGAAGACGCGTTCCCCAGAAGTCGGTGGTCTGTGCGTGCGCCGCCGTGCTAACCAGCGCCAGTGCGACAACGAACCCTCGAAACTTTGCCATCGCTGACATAGTCGGATCTCCGTTCAATGCGTTGCCGCAGATTATCGCCTTTGTCAGGCCGCGCAGCATGAACCGGCCATATCAACTGATGCAAGCGCGGGCACCGCTATATGAGGCTTGGCAGCTCGCGAGTGAATATCAAAAGGTTCGGCTCAGTGAACGCGTGCTCCGGAAAATGGCGAGGGCGACAGACTGTTTTTATGTGCTTGCCGCGCCTACCCATCTGTATCAAGATCGAATCGACTCATCCGGACGAGGCCATTCCCATGACAGACGAAACCGATCCCGACAAGCTGAAAGGCCCCGGCGGCTTGACGTTGCGCCAGATCCACGAGCAGGTTCAGAAAAGCGTGGAGCGCGACCGCCAGGAACAGGCATCGCGCAACACCATTGCCACGCAGCGCACCAGGTGGCAACGCTGGGTGCGGTACGTGTGGGGCCGCAGCGGGCGTCGCTAGCCGGCGAGCCAGGCGTGCCTGTCACCCGGCCTGTTCTCATCAGCGCCCTGGCAATCAGCAGGCCACCGGTATCCAGACCGGTACTTTCACAAAGCAGGCGCCAGCACGAAGCATCGCAACACGATGTTGAGGCCTCTTGAGACAACAAGCTACCTCGGCCGTGGCCAAGCTTCGTGAAGTAGGCCCGATCATGACGACGCGCTACTGCGCCTCGCTGCTTCGATTGCAGGTGAAGGAGCCGATCGCGCCGGCCCCCGGTTGCCCTGCCAGACCCGCCAGGCGATCGCAGGGCTGAGCAGCGTCGACGGCGGCATCGTCAGGTTGACGACCTTCAGAAACGCAGTCGTCAGCGTGCTGTCGCGCGTTGCGGCGAGGTGAAGCTTGCCGATGTACCAGTTGATGAAACGCAACATCGGCGGGCGCGCGCCGTTGACTCGTGGATGGCGGAGGTCGTTGCCGACCGCGATGTCCCACGGAATATCGACGATCTTCGCGGCCGCCCTGAAGAATCGACGCGCAAGATCGCTCGAACCGATGCGCAGGCACTGCTGCAGCGTCAGCGCTTCCTCCGCGGCGACGGTCATGCCCTGCCCGTAGACGGGATTGAAGCTGCAGATGGCGTCACCGAAAACCAGGTAGTTCTCGGGAAAACGCGCAAGTTTCTCGTACCGGCGGCGCAGGCTGGAGGCATAGCGGTAACGCCTGAAACCGGTTAGCGGCTCCGCTTTTGCGACGACATCGTGAATCTCCATGGTCGGCAGTGTCGCCAGATACGCGAGAAAGCCCTCGTCGTTGTCGGGTGCGTCGTCGCCAAGAAAACCGCCGGCACTGACGATCCAGCTGTCGCCTTCCTGCGCGAGCATGACGCCGTTGCGCCAGTCCGGCACACTACCGGCGACAACGATACCCTGCTTGCCGTCGAGATCAGTCGACCGGCGCCGATACGAACGGGTCATGTAGCTGATGCCGATCTCGACCTGCTCATTGGCGGGCGCCTCGTAGCCGAGTTCCTCGAGCCACGCCGCGCTGGATGAGCCACGGCCAGTCGCATCGACGACAAGGTCGGCTTTGGCGATCATATGCGGCCGACCCTCGACACACGCGCGCACACCCGTCACGCGCTTGCGAAGCGGGTCGGTGGCAAGTCCCCGCACAGCGCAACTCTGCACGGTGCGCACGTTCGGCAAACCCAGCAGCCGCCGGCGTAGATGGCCTTCGAGCACGGGACGGCTCGCAAGCAGACCGGTCAGGTCGCTCGTGCCGTTGGCAAGCCTGACGTTGCGGCCGATCCAGATCACATCGTTGGCTACATCACCCATCAAGCCGCCGCTCTGCGCGACGACTTCCATGTTGTATCCAGGGAAGAATGCCTCGAGTATCGCGCTGCCGCGTGCAAGCAGCCCATGGGTATGGCGACCTTGCGGCACGCCCTTGCGCGGCGTGTCGGCTGCCGGAAGCGCATCGCGTTCGAGCACGGTGACCTGCGTATAGAAATCCGACAGTACCCGGGCGGCCAGCAGCCCACCCATGCCGGCGCCGATCACGATCGCCTGTTCGCCCAGTTTCTTCATGGCCATCCTCCTGTTCAATCCGCTGCGATGCGTCCAACGACCATCGCTTGCGGGCAATGGTAGGATTGCCTCGTCCCCTGAGCGTCCCCCGGACGCCGTCATCGAGGGCCGCCTCGCCATGGCTCTGTTCAGCGTGCGAACGCTTGGATTTCCCGAGATCCGTCAGGACGGCCGGCTGTGCCCGCTGGCCTTGCGCAAAGGCATGGCGCTGCTGGTCTACCTGGCCGAAACGAAGGGCACGGTCGGGCGCGATGCTGTCGCCACGATGTTGTGGCCGGACGGCAGCGAAGAGGAGGTACGGGCGCGGCTGCGGCGTCTGTTGCATCGTCTCCAGCTCACACTCGGCGACCACGTGCTGAGCACCGACCGGTCAACCGTCCGATGGTCGGCAGCGATCGAGTTGCAGGTGGATTCCCAACTGTTCGAGCAAGCCTGCGACCGCGGCGAATTCGAGCGTGCATGCCGCTTCTATCCCGGCGACTTTCTGGCGGGTTTTTCGCCCGGCGACTGCCCGCAGTTCGACGAGTGGGCGTTTTTTCGCCGGGAGGCTTTGCGGGGCCGGGCAATTCACGCACTCGAACGCGTGGTGCACGACAGCCATGCGGCCGGCGACTACGCGTGCGCGGCCGCGCACGCCCGCCGTCTCGTCGAGTTCGATCCGCTCAGCGAAGTGTACGGGCGGCACCTCATCCGCAATCTTCTGCTCGCGGGAGACCGGGCCGCAGCCCAGCGGCATTTCGACGCCCTGACGCAACGGCTTCGCGACGAGCTCGATACAGCACCCGAACGGGAGACTCGCGCGCTGCTGAACGCCCACTCGACGCCGCCCATCGGGAACCCGCCCCCGACGCGCTACGTCAGCGGCGGCGGCGTCCATCTTGCCTTCCAGACTTACGGTGCGGGCCCGATCGATGTGCTGGTGCTGCCCGGTTTCGTGTCTCACGTCGAACGGGTTTGGGAGGAGCCCCGGTGCCGGGCGTTCCTGGCGTCGCTCGCCGGGATGGGCCGTCTGATTTTGCTCGATCGTCGCGGCATCGGGCTTTCCGACCGGGTCGGTTTCAATCCCAGCGTCGACGCGACCGCGCAGGACATCGGCACCGTGCTGGACGCCGCTTCTAGCCGCCGCGTCGTGCTGTTCGGCGCGTCCGAAGGCGGACCGGCATGCATCCAGTTTGCCGTCGATCACCCCGATCGTGTCGCGGGCCTCATCCTGTTCGCCTCGCTGGCGAAGGGAACCGCGACGCACGACTATCCCCATGCACTTCACGCTGGCCAGTATGACTTGTGGCTACAGCAGCTCATTGCGGTCTGGGGCGGACCGGCGGGCATCGAAACATTCGCGCCGAGCCTGTCCGGCGATCCACAGGCGAGAGCCTGGTGGGCAGGCCTGCTTCGCGCCGCGTCGAGCCCGGGCGCCATCAAGGGCGTGCTCGAGGCGTTGCGCGATATGGATGTTCGAGATCTGCTCGGCCGGGTTTCCGTGCCCACCCTGGTGCTGCATCGACGCGGCGACCGCGCGGTTCGCATCGGCGCTGGCCGGCATCTCGCCAGCCGCATCGCACAGGCGCGATTCATCGAGCTCGATGGTGCCGATCACTGGGCCTTTGCAGGCGATCAGCAACCCGTGCTGGACCACATCGGGAGATTTGTCCGCGGGCTCGCTGGCTAACGGCGCGCGGTAAAGAGAAGAGTGTTCGATTCAGCGACCTGTCCCACCCTGGAATAAGCGTTCCGGCGCGAACTCGGGCGCAAGGCACTCCTCGACGAACGCAGTGAACTGACGTGCCTTGCTGCTAGCCTGCCGTCCCGTCGGATAAACGGCGGACAACGGGATGGCCGGCAGCATCCAGTCATCCATCACCGAGACGACAGCGCCCGATTGCAGTTCAGGCCAAAAGGCCCATTCCGACGCGACGGCAAGGCCCATATCCGCAAAGACGGCTGCGCGAAGGCCCTCGGTCGCGGAGATCCTTACGCGGCCCTGCAGCCGCACGGGCAACTCCGCCGTATCCCTGCGAAACGTCCACTCCTCTCCACCACCGACATCGCGTGTATAGACGACCGCGCGATGCGCGTGCAGATCGGCGGGCGCTTGCGGCATGCCGTGCCGTTCCAGATAGGCGGGCGTCGCGAGCACGCGCCGGCGCGCGACAGCAATCCGGCGCGCCGTCATGTTCGAGTCCGCCAGTTCGCCCATGCGCAAGGCGAGGTCGATGCCCTCTTCAACGAGGTCGATGTTGCGATCGTCGAGCACCAGTTCGAGATCGAGGTCCGGATGCTGTTCGAGAAAGACCGGCAAGCGCGGCACGATGTGCAGCCGCGCGAAGCATACGGCGGCCGACACCCTCAGCTTGCCCGTCAGTCCCGCTGCCGTGCCGCGCGCCGCCAGCACGGCCTCGTCCGCTTCTTCGACTGCGCGTCTCGCGCGCTGATAGAAGTTCTGGCCGGCCTCCGTCGGCGTGAGCGCGCGCGTCGAGCGCAGCAGCAGTTTGACGCCGAGCCATTCTTCGAGCTGCGCGACGGCTTTCGACGCGGCCGGCTGCCCGATATCGAAGTGTCGCGCCGCAGCCGAAAACGAACCTGTATCGACGACGCGGATAAAAATTTCGATCGCCGCAAGGCGGTCCATCGCGCTAACTCCCGTTCTGTGCGAAGCCGGGTGAATGTCCGGCACATCCGGCCAATATCGGCCAGCCGCTCGCTCAGCGACCCTCCACCAGTTCATCCGCCCTCGATAAAAACAGCTTCAGCACGGGCGACGCATTGGATCGGCTGTAGCCGATCGCGAGATCGACGGTTGGCGCCTCGCCTGCCAGCGGACGACTGACCACCGACCACGGCAGCAGATTGTTCGCGTATTCGGGCATCAACGAAATCCCGCGCGTCGATGCAACCAGCGACATCGCCATCGCAAGGTTATCGACGCCATGCTCCGGCTCCGGGTCGAGCCCATTGTCCTGCAGATATTGCGCGACCACGTCGTGCAGCACGCGCGCCTTGTTCGACGCCATGATGAAGGTCTCGCCTTGCAGATCGGACGCATGCACCGCCTGCTTCGCCGTCAGCCGATGGTCGCTCGGCATCAGCACGACGAGCTTCTCGCGATAGACGACACGGTAATCGAGATCGAGCCCCGGCTCCTTGCGCACGAACGCGAGATCGAGCTTGCCGCGCGCTACGGCGTCCGCGAGATCGGGCGAGTAGCCACTCGACACCGTCACGTCGATGTTCGGCAACTCGTCGCGCAACACCTGCATGGCACGCGGCAGCCAGGTCATTTCCTGTCCCGTCAGGAAACCGAGTGCGAATACCTGTTTGGCGGGACGCGACGCGCGACGCGCGGCTTCGATGGCGGCATCGACCTGCGCGAGCGCAAGCCGTGCATGGTCGAGAAACGCCTTGCCCGACGCGGTCAACTCGACGCCGCGCGCGCTTCGGCTGAACAGCTCTGCCTTCACTTCGTCCTCGAGATCGCGGATCTGCCTGCTGAGCGACGGCTGCGATGTAAACAGCCGCTGCTCCGCGGCGACCGTGAGGCTGCCCGTTTCCGCTACGGCAACGAAATAGCGCAGATGGCGCAACTCCATGCTTCCTCCTGGTTCGCCCGTTTTGAACGCCTCCCGAGCCATGCTTCCGGAGCATGCCCGCCAGCCTACAAAGTCTTTTTTCTTTACGCAAGCGAAGTCTAGATTACATGCCAGCAGTCGTATCGCCCGATGCGGATGCCGGCGAAGACAGTGTTGCAGCCATGCCTGCCTGTTATTGCCGGAAGGTCCCGCCGATCAACCAGACGGAGCTTTGCCATGACCGACCTCACTGGAAAAACCGCGCTCGTCACGGGCGCATCCCGCGGCATTGGCCGCGCCATTGCGCTTGCGCTCGGCCGCGCCGGCGCGCAGGTGCTCGTGCATTACAGCAGCAATGAAGCAGCCGCCGACGCGACCGTCGACGGGATCGTCGCGGCCGGCGGCCACGCGCAGAAAATCGCCGCCGACCTGCGCACGGCCGACGGTCCCCGCACGCTCGCCCAGCGCGTGCGCGCCATCATCGGCGGACGGCTCGACGTGCTCGTCGCGAACGCGGGCATCGCCAAGGCTGCAAGCATCGAAGACACGACGGTCGAAGACTTCGACGAGCTCTTTGCCGTCAACGTGCGCGCGCCGTTCTTCCTCGTCCAGCAACTCCTGCCAGTGCTGTGCAAAGGCAGCAGCGTCGTACTGCTGTCGTCGCTGGCGGCGCGCGCATCGGTTGGCGAGCTGGCCGCCTATGCGGCCACCAAGGGTGCCGTCGATACGCTCGTGCGGCATTTCGCATCGGCGCTCGGCGAGCGCGGCGTGCGCGTGAATGCGATCGCGCCCGGCGTCGTCGCAACCGACATGTCGAGCTTCGCGACCACCGATGCAGGCCGCGACTACACGCTGAGCCTGCAGGCCCTGAAGCGCGTCGCGCAACCCGATGACATCGCCGGCGCGGTGACGTTCCTTGCTTCCGACAAGGCGAACTGGATCACGGGCGACACGCTGCGCGTCGACGGCGGATCGAAGCTCTGACGGGCATACAACAATCGCAACGCATCCGATTTATACCAATTAAGGCATCGAAATGACCGGCTCGAATCTCAAACTGTTCTCGTCGACAAACGTAGGCCCGATATCACTGTCACACCGCATCGTGCATGCGCCGATGACGCGTCTGCGTTCCGACTCCGACGACAGCCCTAGCGCGATGATGGTCGAGTACTACCGGCAGCGCGCATCGCAAGGCGGCCTGCTGATCACGGAAAGCGCACATCCCTCCTATGACAGCCGCGGCTATCTCGGCGCACCCGGCATCTATACCGACGAACATGTCGAAGCCTGGAAGCGGATTACCGACGCCGTTCACGCGAATGGCGCGCGCATCTTCATGCAGATCGCGCACGACGGGCGCCAGTCGCACGTCGATCTGAGCTGGGGCAATGCGCCCGTTGCGCCGTCCGTCGTGCCGTACGAAACGACCGTGTTCACGCAGAACGGCTGGGTGCCCAACTCGCCGCATCGCGCGCTCGAAACCAGCGAGATTCCCGCCATCGTCGAATCGTTCAGACGTGCGGCAGAGCGCGCCAAAGCCGCCGGTTTCGACGGCGTCGAATTGCACAACGCGAACGGCTACCTCGCGGACACGTTCCTTCAGGACGGCACCAACAGACGCACGGACGCCTATGGCGGCACGATTGAAAAACGCACGCGCTTCCCGCTCGAACTCGTCGATGCATTCGCCTCCGTGTGGGGCGCGAACCGCGTCGGCGTGCGCGTGTCGCCGAGCGGCCGTTGGGGCGCAATCTCCGACAGCAACCCCGAGGCAACCTTCGGATACTTCGCCGAACGGCTCAATGCGTATGGCCTCGCCTATCTGCATGTGATCGAGCCGCGTGTGATGGGCACGGAAACGCTCGTCGAAGGTCAGGCGCCCGTCGCGTCGTCGTTCCTTCGCAAGGTATTCGACGGCCCGATCATCGCGGCGGGCGGCTTCGACCGCGCAGGCGCCGAGCAGATCCTGCAGCGCGGCGACGCCGATCTCGTCGCGTTCGGCCGCTGGTTCTCGTCGAATCCCGACTTGCCCGAACGCCTGCGGCGCGACTTGCCGCTTGCGCCCTACCAGCGCGACGCGTTCTGGGGCGGCGACGAACGCGCGTACACCGACTTTCCCGCCTACGACGACACCACCGCCGAAGCATCGAGCGATGAAACCGCCTGACTCAAGGAGCTAAAACATGTCCAGCAACAACACGCCGAACCCAAGAACCGTGAAGGTTCCCGGTCCCGATCACCCCATCGAAATCGAACGCAATCCTTCGCGTCGTCGTCACGGTCGCGGGCCGCGTCGTCGCAGACACGCGCGACGCGCTGACGCTGTGCGAGACTCACTATGCGCCTGTGTTCTACATCCCGAGAAAGGATGTCGACATCGCCCTGCTCGAACGCACTGAGCATTCGACCTACTGCCCATATAAGGGCGACGCCGCGTACTTCTCGATCCCCTCGGGCGGCGAGCGCGCGGTCAACGCGATCTGGACTTACGAGTCGCCATATCCCGCTGTCGAATCGATCCGCGAGCACCTTGCGTTCTACAGCGACCGTGTCGATTCGATCGAAGAACGTGAATAAGGAACCGACATGAACGAGCAAACCGTCGTACTCGTGACAGGCGCGTTGAGCGGTATCGGACGCGCGACCGCCCTCGCCTTTGCACACGCGAAGGCACGCATCGTGATCTCCGGGCGGCGCGCGGACGAGGGCCAGGCGCTCGCCGGAACGCTCCGTTCGTTGGGCGCAGAAGCGGAATTCATCGTCGCCGATGTACGCGTGGAAGACCACATGCAGGCGCTCGTCGAGCGCACGGTCGCGCTTCGGAAAACTCGATATCGCCGTGAACGCGGCAGGCACGGAAGGTGAATCCGCGCCCGTTGTCGACCAGACCGTCGAGCGCTATAGCGCCGTTTTCGATGCGAACGTGCTCGGCACCCTGCTAGCGATGAAGCACGAGTTGCGCGCCATGTCGGCCCAACGCAGCGGCAGCATCGTCAACGTGTCATCCACAATGGGCGCGCGCGGTGCGGCGGGCGCATCGCTTTATGTCGCGAGCAAGCACGCCGTCGAAGGCCTGACGAAGTCGGCGGCCCTCGAGGCCGCCGCGTTTGGCGTGCGCGTCAACGCCGTCGCGCCCGGGCCCGTGCAAACGGCGATGCTCGACCGTCTCACGCAGACATCCGAGCGCAAGGCCGCCTTTCTCGACACCGTGCCGCTCAAGCGCGCTGGCACCCCGGATGAAATAGCCGAGGCGATCGTGTATGTGGCATCGGCCGGATTCATGACGGGCGAGGTCTTGCGCGTGAACGGCGGCCGGACCGCGTCCTGAGTCTATCCGGACGCCAATCACGGCTCGCTGTACCCGTACCCCGAACGCTTCGACGCACACGTCGATCTGTATCTCCCGGAAGCTGCCGCACGCTACGCGTGATGCACTCCCATCACATTCAACGGAATCTCATCATGAACAAGCTGACAGGCAAGACCGCGCTCGTGACAGGCGCATCCCGCGGCATCGGCCGCGCCACGGCCATCGTGCTCGCACAAGCCGGCGCGCGCGTGCTGGTCCACTACAGCAGCGCAGAGCAGGCCGCCGACGCCGTCGTCGAAGCGATCCGCACGGCAGGCGGACAGGCCGACAAGGTCGCCGCCGATCTGCGCGACGCGCACGGGCCGCACGAACTCGCCAGGCGCGTGCGGTCGCTGACGGGCGAGCGCCTCGACATCCTCGTCGCGAATGCAGGCATTTCGAAGGCTGCGCCGATCGAGGAAACGACCGTCGAAGATTTCGACGACCTGTTCGCCGTCAACGTGCGCGCACCATTCTTCCTCGTGCAGCAGTTGCTGCCCGTGCTGGGTGAAGGCAGCAGCATCGTGTTGCTGTCTTCGCTTGCGGCACGCGCTTCCGTCAATAACCTGTCCGCGTACGCGTCGACCAAAGGCGCCGTCGACACGCTCGTGCGTCACTTCGCGTCCGCGCTCGGCGAACGCGGCATTCGCGTCAACGCGATCGCGCCGGGTGTCGTCGAAACGGACATGTCGAACTTCGCGAGAACGGACGCCGGCCGCGACTTCACGCTGGGCATGCAGGCGCTCAAACGCGTCGCGCAGCCCGGCGATATCGCGGGCGCCGCTGTGTTCCTCGCCTCCGACGACGCACGCTGGATCACAGGCGACACGTTGCGTGTCGACGGCGGATCGAAGCTCTGATCGGGCCGCGATATCACCGGCACGCTCGCGTTTGGGGCTGAAGCCTCCGCGAGCTTTTCATCGAAACTGGGAAAATAAAATGAATACCGAACTCACGCTTTACGAATCAAAGGCTTCTCCGAATGCTCGCCGCGTTCGCATTTTTCTCGCCGAGAAAGGCATCGAGATCCCGGCTAAAGCGGTGGATCTTGGCGCGAAAGAGCAATTCTCCGCTGCGTATGCCGCGATCAATCCTCGTCTTCAGGTTCCCGCGCTCGTTCTGCATGACGGTACGACGATTGGTGAA
This sequence comes from Paraburkholderia sp. XV, assembly GCF_020177535.1. Lineage (NCBI taxonomy): Bacteria > Pseudomonadati > Pseudomonadota > Betaproteobacteria > Burkholderiales > Burkholderiaceae > Paraburkholderia > Paraburkholderia sp. XV. The sequence goes on from NZ_JAGUUD010000008.1 coordinate 109,232, forward strand.
GTCCCTGCGATCTGGCGTTACATCGAAGAAGCGTATCCGGCGAAGCCCGCTTTGCTGGGCACGACACCACAACAGAAAGCGCTGATTGCAATGTGGGAACGACGCGCCGAACTCGACGGATTCGCGGCAGTGATGGAAGGCGTGCGCAATGCCGTGGCGGCCTTGAAAGGCCGTGCATTGTCCGGTCCGCATGCTTACGAGCAGATTCCCGAGATCGTCGAACGCAGCCAGCTGCGTGTGGCCAACTTCTTTGCCGACTTCAACGATCGTCTCAAGCAAGTGCCGTTCGTCGCAGGTGATGAATTCTCGGCGGCCGACATCACGACGCTGGTGACGATCGACTTTGCGGCAGGCGGTATGAAGATGAACGTTCCAGCGGAATTCGACGCGCTGCAGGCGTGGTACGGCAAGGTGTCGACGCGTCCTTCCTCGAAGGCGTAAAGAACTGCAACAGTACTATTTGGGTCGTAGCGGCGGTGCCTGAGTCTTCAGGCATCGCCGTGGCCTGCCGATTCGCCGGCACTCAGGCGTTGTCGAATGACTGCCAATAATGGCAACGCGCCGCCACAGACATGGCGCCGCAGGAATATCGCGCTCTGGCTGACAAGCGAAGCAAGGCTAGCCGCGCGCTTCGGGCCCGGCGCCGCCTTCATCCGCCGGCGGCTTCAGCATCTCCGAACAGACCTTCAGCACATCGCGCCAGCTGACGATTCCCACCGGCCTCGACCCACCGTCGACAATCGGAATACAAGAGACAGGATGCGACAGAAACAACTGGATGGCCTCGCTCACCTCGGCGTCCGGCCTCAGCGTAATGGGCTTGCGGCTCATAATGTGATGCACGCGCCGGTTCAGCGTGGCGGTATCGCGCTGAGTCTCGACCACGCTATCGATAAACGGACTCAAGGCGCGCAACAGATCGCGGTCGGATACGACGCCTTGCAGTTCCCGATCCTCAACGACGAGCAGATGATGAAACCCGGATTGCTCGAATATGTCCTTGACGGTTTGGAGCGTGTCGTCGAAACCGATCGTTACGACGCGCTTCGTCATCAGATCTTCTACTTTCATCGTTGAACTCTCTGTTATTGCGGGGAAACAGGTGCGGCGCGGAACCGCGCGCGCTCCAGTCAGTGCCGCCCGTTCACCGCCCCACCAGTCCTTTAACGGCATTAGAAATGGAAACTCCAGTCGAGGGGCCAGAATTGGGGCGTTCCTTCATGCAGGAGGAATGCGTTGCCGCCGCCAGCGGCATCCCAAGGAGCAATGCATGTTGACTCGCGAAGCCATCCCTCAAGTTCTGTCGCGTACTTCCGAACTGTTGTCGGCCGATAACCTTGAGGGGGCCCCCCAGAAAACCTTTCACCATGTCATCGACATCTACCTCAAGGATTCCAATGCCTTCATGAATACGTATTTCGCCCGTTACTTCGAGTGGCAGGGCGTCTGCCGGGAACGCTGGTTCCATGAGTGCATTCACAACAATCTGCTGGCCGCCGGGGGCACCTTTGTCACGAAACGCGCGCATCAGGAATACGTGCAGGAGACGTTTCCGTTCCAGCGCGTCGACTGCTACCTGAACACGTTCCAGGTCCGGCAATGTTCGGCGTACCTGCTGTTCCGTTTCTGCGTGGATGGACGGCCTGTGTCGCACGGATATCAGCAGATTCTGTTTGCCGGAATGGACAAACGGATCCGGCGTTTCCCGGAAGGAATCATCGAACGGGTCAAGGAATATGAAGTGATCCTGCCGTCCGTCACGAACTAGTCGATTCCACCCTGCCCGGCGCGCGAGCGCCGGGCCCGCGCCGGCGGATCGTGCACTGCGCGGTCCGCCGCCGAACCCGGCTCCGGCAATCTGAGCGTGAACGTGGTGAGCACGCCCGGTGTCGATGCACACGAGATCGTGCCGCCGAACGCGTCGCACACTCGCCTGCAGAAATCGAGCCCCATGCCGCCTGCGTGTCCGTGCGGCCGGGTCGAATAGAACGGATCGAAGATATGCGGCAGCACGTCGGCTGCGATACCCGGACCGGTATCGTTGAAGTGAACGACGCAAAAACCGCCGTCACGCCCCGCGCTGATCGTGATGCTGCCCGATCCGCTCGACTCGATCGCGTACAGCGCATTTTTCAACAGGTTGAAGATGACGAACGCGAACAGCGAATCCGTGCCCGAGAATCGCAACTGCGGGTCGATCGGGATGACGGAAACGCGACCGCGCTCGCCCGGCAGGAACGGATAGCGCTCCAGCGCCGATTCGACGCAGTGCCTGATCGACTGCGGGCCGAAGCTGCGGCGATCAAGCCGGTCCAGTGTGAACGACGCAAGCGACATCTCGACCACGGTACTCGTGCTGTCGATCTGACGGCGAATCGCGCGGGTAAGGGTTGGCAGGCGCTCGGACTGTCCGGGATACAGCCCGTTGACGAGCAACTGGTGCCGCACGGCAAGCTGATATCCGCGTAGCAATTCCGGCAACGCGTTGCCGAGTTCATCGGCATGCATGCCGATCACTTCGAGCGGCATCGCGACTTCTTGCGCGACCGTCGCGGCGAGAAAGTACTGCCGCATCAGCCCATGCCGGACAATGGTGATGGCGAGAATGCCCAGACTAATGGCAATGAAGATGACGCCGGGCGGATAGAACACATAGCCGTAATTGACGGCATAGTCGCCCGCCGCTAAAGAATAGAGGCACAGGCTCACGAGACAAAGGCCCAGCAGGCGCCGTCTGTGACGGGCACGCGCCTGACGCCTCGATACGATCAGCAGCCATCCGCTGCGCGCGGCGAGCAACACGGTCTGCATCACGTGCACCGGGTGCAAGCGCCCGGCAAGCGGATAATCGCCGAAGAAATGCACGCCGAAACCGGCTACCACCTCGTCGCTCGTGATCAGCAACACCGCGAGGATCACGCACAGCGCATACGACGCCGTCAGTAGAGGCCGCTCGTCGCGCCGTTCGACGAGCTCGGTCACGAAGTGATAGAAGGTTGTTGGCAGGAACAGGATGAAGAAATAGCCTGCCTTGACCAGTATGCCGGCCGTTTCGGGGCTCGTGGTCTGAAACAGGAACGCCCACGTGCCCTGCCACGCGAAGGTCGCCATGCACATCAACGCGAATGGCGTCGACAGACGCGTCACGCCTTCAGTCAGCAGGACGTAGACACCGAAGCCCAGGAACAGCGCGGATACGAACGCTGGCAAGGTCGAATACATAATGCCTTATGTGTGTTTCGCCGCTGATTGTTCCTCGGAAGGCTGACGGGTCGAGTTGCAGCAAGCTCGGTCCACCCGACCAGACAGCGAGCCGACAACGTTTGCCTGAATGTCGTCAAGCGACTCGCGTTCCCCATCAGCATAGCGGCGTTGTTGTTTTCGGTCGCACTGGCAGCCGTGTTCGCACCAGACCGCTGGCGCTGTTTCGTTCCGGCGGTGCCACGATTTTAGCGCAACATTTCAGTGCCGCTATTCGTGCGCAGACGCGCCATCTGGTCGAGATTCTGCATGATCCCCGTCGAGGCGGTGTCCTGGTCGGCCGGGCGACCCGGCTATGGCGACCACACCTTCGACGTGCGTCACCCGTAAACGAACAAGGGACCCAGGAGGTTGCCCTCCTGGGTCCCTTGAAGACAGCTGGCGTCGACGCTTACTGTCCCGTGTATCCAACCGGCACGGTCGAATTGTTCTTCGCGACCGTCGCGTTGTTCGACACGATGTACTGCGGCACTTCCGTCAGCGTCAGCGACACCTGGCCGTTCGAATACGGAAGCGTCGTGACGTTGCCATACCCGTCGATCTTCGTCACGTTGCCCGACGTGCCCGCATTGTCCACCTGCAGCGAATAGGTCGTCGAATAGGTCGTGCTATACACGCCATTGACGGGCCACTGGCTGTTGTTGTGCGTCCACGCGGCCGTCACGACCTTGCCGTTGTTCAGCTGCTGGAAGTCGTACACGAAGGTGCCCGAAGGCGTGTTCTTCACGCGGCCCAACGTATTGGTGCCGTCGAGCACACGCGTCATCGTGGCAAACGCCATCGCTTCCGGCTTCGGCGACAGGTTCGACGCGCCGAACGCGCCCTGCGCATTGTTCAGGTCGAAGAACGAACCGTAGCCCACTTCGCCCGGATAGTCCGCGCCGTAGAACAGCGTCGTGAGCTGCGCGCCGCCGCCCAGCACGATGATGTGCGAGCGCACCCCAACGGCCGCATGCGCGAACAGCTGGTTTTGCGACGGCACGGTGGGACCATACGCCAGACCCGGATCGTAGCTCGTGCCCGCTTCCGTGAAGAACAGCTTCATGTTCGGCTTGCCGTTCTGCATCACCTGACGCAACTGCGCCATCTGGTTGTCCAGCGCATTGGCCTGGTTCGCGGCGCTCGGGTCCGAATCGTATTGCTCCGGCGGATGCGCCGGGTAGGTACCCGCATTCCAGTAGCCGTGCGTCGAGACGGCATCGATGTAATTCCACAGGCCGAGTGCACCGAACTTCTGCAGATAGCCGGTCGTGCACGTCGTGCAGTTCGCGGCGAACGGATTGCCCGTGCCCATCACGACCGCGTTCGGATCGGTGGAGTGGATGCCTTCATAGGCAGCCTTGTACATCGCGACGAAATTCGCGTCGCTATCGGCCCAGCCGAGACTCGGCTCCCACGTCACCTGATAGTAATTCTTCTGCTGGTTCGGGTAGTTGGCCGCGCGGATCAGGCTTGTATCCGTACCCACCTTCGCCATGAAGTTCTGGTACGCGGTCAGATCCTTCGGTGCGTAGTAGCTGTCCGTGAACTGACCCGTCTTCGAATTCCACGCCGGGATGCCGTCGAGCCGCACGATACGCATCTGATCGGGATTGGCCTTATAGAACGGATCGAGATCGTTCACGCTCGGCGTGTACGTGTTAGGACCATTCGGCTCCATCTGCGACTGCTGACGATTGTCGATCGTCCACGTGATGCCCAGCGCGCGCAGTGCCGCGATGTTGCCGTTGAACCCTTGCATGCCGAAACGGTGCTGGTCCTGATGCGCGTACGTGACCGTGCCGAGTGCCGAGGCGAGATTCGGCAGCACGCCGAACGTCGCAATGCCTGTCGGACGCGTGCCGCTACGCGGCAGCGTGCCGCCATTCGCGCGCAGCGTGGCCGTGATCGCGCCATAGCCCGACCATGTCGACTTGCACGAGAGGGTGTTGGTCTGCACGCCAGCGCTCACCGGGAAACTGCCCTGCGTCCTGATCGCGCCATTCGAATCCGCGATCGACCAGATCACGGTATCCGCGTTCGGTGCGTTCGTCGTGACCGTGAGGTTGAACGGCGCGTTGTTCTGGAACACGCGCAGGCCGTCGGTGGTCGGCGTGTCGGCCGTGATCAGGCCGTTCGCCGTGCCGCCAGCCTTCTGCACCGCCGTTCCGCACGAGATCGCCGCGCTGGACGAAGGTGACGGTGCGGGTGCGGGCGTCGGTGTCGGTGTCGGCGTCGGCGTCGGCGTCGGCGTCGGCGTCGGCGTCGGCGTTGGTGTCGGTGTCGGCGTCGGCGTGGGAGTCGGTGTCGGCGTCGGTGTGGGAGTCGGCGCCGGCGCGGGAGCCGGCGTTGCAGCCGGCGAGCCGGCCGCGACGGCACGCACCCAGCACGCTTTTCCGTAACCGTACGCAGGGTCCGTATTCGACACCGCGCCGACATAGCAGCCAACGCCATTCGTGAACGTACGCGGCGCCGTGAGCATCACGGAGGGCGCGTTAGGCGGCACGGCGCCAAACACGACAGAGCCCGTTCCGAGGAACGAGCAGTTGCTATTCTCTTTGCCGCACAGTGTGTATGACTGGCCTGCAACGGTAATCGTCGATGCCTGGGCGTACGCCTGCTCTGCACCAAACGAAGCCAGCACGGTTGCCGATGCAACACCCAATAGTTTCCAATAGCTCATCATTGTCCGTTGATCCCGGTGAAATCAGTTTTCCCCGAAAGTCCAGCAAGATCGTTGACAGATCGTCCCGCTGTGGCGTTTTCGAATACAAAGAAACCGGCATCGACTATTTATTACGGATTACTTACTATGATGTCCAGGCATGAGCAGGACACGCGTTCATGCAATCTCGCTTTCGATGACCGGGAACGTGCGGAGACCCCGCGCTAGCGCGGATCGATTCCCTGTACACATCTGATACCAGATCAGATGATTTGATAGACGAGCCGAGACCGACTCCTGCAATCAGGAATCCTCAACTACGGCTGAGTCGTCTTGCGCGTTTTGGCAACAACATGCCGTCGAGAGCCCTTTCGGGTTCGACGAAATTGATCTACATCAATGTGATACAGGCAACGTCGGGGCATTGCATTTCCGCGGTCGACATCTACGCAGAACCTGCGACCACCCGTCTGAACGGAGACAAACTGGCACCTCTGCGCGCAAGCGCCGTAGGTAGCAATTACTTCCGTCCGATCCCTACCAAGTACTAATTACAGAAAATTTCAAGGCAGACGAATTATAAACGTTTCATTCATGTAACGTCGCCCGAAAAAAACCCAAAAGGTAATGTCGCCGGTAATTTCGGAGAAATTTTGAGATCTGGTTTCGTGAAGCGGGATCGATCAGGGAAGATTCACCCGTGACCGCCCGCAAAAAGTAAATTCATGATCGATATGGATATTTTTTCTTCGTTTTCGTAATACGAATGCGCCATTCATGCGTTTAAATTTTCAGTGCGCACGATAATGGGGAAATGATCGATCCCGATTAATAAGAATATCCTCCGACTATTACGCGAACCCGCAGCGCGATTAAATAGGGCGCGTCCACCTCATTGAATATTGCGCGCCCGATTCCCGCAGACTCAGATCGCCATTGAAAAGCCGCGCACTCGCAACGGCCATTCGCTTCAGGCCGTCGTGCCGCCGTCAATCGCGGCGAGCACCTCGCGGGTCAATGTCGGATCGTTCAACTCGAGGTGTGCCGATAATCGCCCCGTCACTTGCTGAAGCAGCCAGCCAAACGGCCGGCTTACCTCGATGCCGCGACGAATCAGTTGGCTTCGCGGCGCCGATGGCCGCCCACTACACCGCAAGCGGCGTTGCAGACATCATCGAGGCAGCCACGAGCTTGCGTGTGTAGGGATGCGTCGGTGCCTCCATCACGTCGTGCGTTTCGCCCGTTTCGACGATACGCCCGGACTTCATCACCGCCACCCGATGCGCCATCGCGCGTATCACGGCCAGATCGTGCGTGATGAACAGATAGCTCAGCCTGCGGCTCTTTTGCAGATTCGCGAGCAGGCTCAGCACCTGCTTTTGTATCGACACGTCGAGCGCGCTGGTCGGCTCGTCGAGAATCAGGATTTCCGGCTCGACGGCAAGCGCGCGGGCAATCGCAATTCGCTGCCGCTGCCCGCCCGAAAACTCCTGCGGATACCGCAGCATCACGTCCCACGGCATGCCCACTTCCTGCAACAGCGCGGCGACCCGTTCGCGCCGCGCATGCGCATCCAGTCCCGGCCGATGCACCCGCAAGCCTTCGCCCACGATCTGCTCGACCGCCATGCGCGGCGACAAAGAGCCGAACGGGTCCTGAAATACGACTTGCAACTTCGCATACAGCGACTTGCGCGACGACGCGGTGCGCAACGTCGACAACGGCATGCCGTCGATATGAACGCTTCCCGCTGCGGGAGGTTGCAAGCCGAGCAGGGTTGCCGCAAGCGTCGATTTACCGGAACCGGATTCGCCGACTATGCCCAACGTCTCGCCGTGCCGTAACGACAGATCGATGCCGTGCAACGCGCGAAATGCCCGGCGCCTGAACACGCCGCTCGTCGCATAGTCGACAGATAACCCTTGCACTTCCATCACACGTTTCGCATTGGACGCGACCGGCGAGACCTGCCGCTGCGGCTCGCTCGCAAGAAGCTTTTGCGTATAGGGATGACGCGGCGCGTCGAACAGTTCCTTCGTCGCGCCGCTTTCGACGAGCACCCCCTTTTCCATCACCGCTACGCGCTGCGCGAAGTGCCGCACGAGATTGAGGTCGTGCGTGATCAACAGAACAGCCATGCCGTGATGCGCGGCCTCCTGTTCCTGCAGATCGATCAGCAGATCGACGATCTGCCGTCGCACGGTCACGTCGAGCGCGGTGGTCGGTTCATCGGCCAGCAGCAGACGCGGTCTGCACGCAAGCGCCATCGCGATCATCGCGCGTTGACGTTGACCGCCCGACAGTTGATGGGGATAGCTGTCGATGCGCCGCTCCGGCTCGGGAATGCCCGTGCGCGCCAGCAATTCGATGCCCCGTGCCCGTGCAGCATTGGCGCGCAAGCCTTCATGCAGCCGCAGGCTTTCCGCAATCTGCTGCCCGATGGTGAAGAGCGGATTCAACGCGGTCATCGGTTCCTGAAAGACCATCGCGACGTCCGCGCCGCGTATGCCGCGCATTTGCTGCTCGGACTTTTGCAGCAGATCTTCGCCGTCGAGCATGATGCGCCCGCTCGTTTTCGCATGCTCGACAAGGCGCAAGACGGACAGCGCCGTCACGCTCTTTCCCGAGCCTGACTCGCCCACCAGCGCGACTCGCTCGCCCGCAGCGACGCTCAGGCAAAGATTGTCGACGACGCGCTTTTCGCCTTGCTCGCCAAAGCGCACCGTCAAATGATCGATTTCCAGAAGTGGCTTTGTCATTAGTGCCCTCCACCGAATGCGGAGCCACGCGCACGCGTGTCCATTGCATTGCGCAATGCGTCGCCCATGAAAGTCAGCAACAGCAGAGTCACGACGAGCGCCGCGAACGCCGACACCGAAATCCACCACGCGTCGAGATTGTTCTTTCCTTCCTGCAGCAACTCGCCGAGACTCGGCATGGGCGGCGGAACGCCAAGCCCCAGAAAGTCGAGACTCGTCAGCGAGAGAATTGCCGCGCTCATGCGAAATGGAAGAAACGTGATGACGGGCGTGAGACTGTTCGGCAGAACATGGCGCCAGATGATCTGTCCATTCGACAGGCCCATGGTGCGCGCGGCCCTCACGTAATCGAGTGAACGGTTGCGCAGGAACTCGGCCCGCACGTAATCCGACAGCACCAGCCAGCCGAACATCGACAGCAGAATGAAGAGTAGCCACAAGCTCGGCTCGAAGATCGAGGCAAAGATGATCAGCAAGTAAAGATCGGGCATCGAACTCCATATTTCGATCAGCCGCTGACCGATCAGATCCACCTTGCCGCCGTAAAAACCCTGCACGGCACCCACCAGAACACCGAATGCGACGCCCGATACGGTGAGTGCCAACGCCATCAGCACCGACAGGCGGAAACCGTAGAGCAGCCGCGACAGTACATCGCGCCCATACTGATCCGTTCCCAGCCAGTTGTCGGCATTGGGCGGCGCAGGGTACGGGCGCGTGGCGAAATAATCGATCGTGTCGTAGCGGTAATGATTTGGCGCATAGATCGCAAAGTTGCCATTCGACTGAATGCGGCTGCGAATGAAAGGATCGAGGTAATTCGCTCTGGTCGTGAAGTCGCCGCCGAATAGCGTCTCCGGGTACTCTTTAGCAATAGGAAAGTAATAGTGGCCTTCGTAGCGCACGAGAAGCGGCCTGTCGTTTGCCACGACGTCGCTTAGCAAGCTCAGCGCGAAAAGAGTCGAAAAGATCACCGCGCTCCAGAAGCCGAGACGCTGGCTTCTGAAACGCCGCCACACGCGCCGCCACGGCGACGGCGACACGGGCAGCGCGGCGACTGCGCTGCTAGCGCCCGGTGCGGTTGAACTGGATGCGGGGGTCGACAAGGACATAGCACACGTCAGCGATGAGCTTGGTCAAAAGACCAATCAGGGTGAACAGGAATAGCGAGCCGAGCACGACGGGATAGTCACGGCGGATCACGGAGTCGTAAGAGAGCTGGCCCATGCCGTCGAGCGAAAACAAAGTCTCGATCAGCAGATTGCCGTTCAGAAACGCGCCGACGAATGCCGCGGGCAAGCCAGTCAAAAGCGGGATCGCGGCATTGCGCAACACATGTCTGAAGAGCACGTCGCGTTGCGGCACACCCTTGGCTTTTGCGGTCAGCACGTATTGACGGCCGATCTCCTCCAGAAACGTATTCTTCGTCAGGATCGTGACGACCGCGAAGTTGCCCACTACGGCGGCCGTCACCGGCAAGACGATGTGCCACAGATAGTCGAGCACCTTGCCGATCGCGCTGAGGTCGTCGAAGTCGTCCGAGGTCAGGCCGCGCATCGGGAACACCTGCCACAACGTGCCGCCGCCGAACAGCATCAACAGCAGCACGCCGAACACGAAGCCTGGAATTGCATAGCCCGCCAGCACGGCGACACTCGTGACGGTATCGAAGCGCGACCCGTTGCGGACCGCCTTCGCGATGCCGAGCGGCACCGACACGAGGTAAGTCAATATCACCGTCCATAATCCGAGCGTGATCGACACGGGCAGTTTCGAACGGATGACGCCCCACACGCTCTGGTGGTGATAGTAGGACTGGCCGAGATCGAAGGTCGCGTAGTCTTCGAGCATCGCGAAGTAACGCGTGAGCGGCGGCTTGTCGAAGCCGAACTGCTTCTTGATCTGCTCCATCTGCTGCGGGTCCACCCCCTGACTGCCATGATAGCCGCCGCCCCCCGCGCCGCCCTCGCCGCCCGGGCGCGCGCCGTGGCGCAATTGCGTCATGATCTGTTCGACAGGGCCGCCCGGCACGAACTGCGTGACGACGAAGGTCAGCGTGACCACGCCGATGAGCGTCGGCACCATCAGGGCCAGCCGTTTCAGGATATACATCAGCACGGTCTGCTCCTCATTGCACGTTTGTGGACGCAACGCTCGCAGCCGGCGGCTTGCGATACCAGTAGCTGATCACCCAGTCTTCCGCCTGATACGTGTATGGCACGAGATCAGGAAAGCCCAGGGAAGTGCGGTATGCAATGCGCGAAGCGGGCGAATAGTATTCGGGGATCTGATAACACTCGGCAATCAGCACACGGTCAAGTGCATGCGTCGCCGTTTGCAGTTCCTCCAGCGATTTCGCCCGCAACACGGCGCGAATCAGCGCATCGACCGCTGCCGAGCGCACGCCGGGATAGTTCTCCGATCCGCTTTGCGATGCCGATGCCGTGCCAAAGCGATGCTCCAGTTCGACGCCCGGAATCGTCACGGTCGGATAGATAAACGTGGTCATGTCGAACTCGAAGTTGTCGAGCCGCTTCTGATAAAGCGCGCTGTCTATCTCACGCAAGCGTGCGTCGATGCCGAGCGTTTGCAGATTGCGCATGAACGGCAGGATGACGCGGTCCATGCCCGGCTGGTCGTCGATAATTTCGATGCTCATCGGCGTGCCGCTCGCGTCGCGCAACTGACCGTCGTGCACGCGCCATCCTGCTTCGGCTAGCAGGTCGCGAGCCTGTCTCAGGTTGTCGCGCAGCGTGTGCGGCGGCAGCGTGTCGGGTTGCTTCGGCATCGCGGCAAACACGCTCGCGGGCAGCTGCGCGCGGTACGGTTCCAGTAATGCAAGCTCCTTCTCCGAAGGCAAACCGCTTGCCGCAAAAGGGCTGTCCTGAAAGTAGCTATTCAGACGCCGGTACTGCCCGTAGAACATCATCCGGTTCATCCAGTCGTAATCGAACGCGTATGAAAGCGCCTTACGCACGCGTGCATCGCGAAACATCGGCTTGCGCGTGTTGAACATCAGGCCCTGCATCTGCGCGCCGTGATTGGAAAATAGCTGACGCGTCAGCAAACCATTGTCGAAGTTCTTGCCGATGTATTTGCGCGCCCATTGCGTCGAACTGTATTCGACCTGCACATCGGTATCGCCTGCCTTGAAGGATTCGAGCTGTGTGTAATGATCGAGATAGAGCTTGAATGCAATGCGCTCGAAACGGTACATGCCGCGTCGCGATGGGAGATCGGCGGCCCAATACGCGGGATTGCGCCGGTAGACGATCTGCTTGTCGTTCTTGCGTTGCTCGATCAGATACGGGCCGCTCGCAATAGGCGGCACGCTGGTCAACTGATCGAACGCAATGCGCTTGCCGTCGGGCTGCGCGCTCCATTTCGGCGAAAAGACGGGAATGTCTCCCGCGATCAGCGGCGCAGCGCGATCCGCATGCCGAAAGTCGAAACGAACGTGCGACGCGTCCACTACAGTCGCGCGCTTGATTAGCGCAAACTGCGAATTGAACAGCGGCGACACGGCAGCACTGCTCAACGTATCAAACGAGTATTTGACATCCGCTGCGGTTACAACGTCGCCATTCGAAAAGCGCGCGCGCGGATCGATATGGAATGTCGCCGACAATCCATCGGGCGCGACTTCCACGTCGTCGGCAATCAACGGGTATTCGGATGCGAGCTCATCCCAGCTACGCTGCATCAGCGTATCGAACATCAAGTGCTGGATGTCGGGTGCGGGAGATCCACGCACGAGAAACGGATTGAGCGAATCGTAACTTTGCGCTTCGTTGTAGTTCTGAAAATTAAGCGTGCCGTTCGCTGGCGCATCCGGATTCGCATAGTCGAAATGTGTGAACTCCGGCGGGTATTTCGGCTCGTCGTATTGCGCGATCGATGGCCTCGCTTGTGCGGGCATTGCATGCAGCGCGATGCCGGCTATCAGCGCGAGCACGCATGCGTGGCCGGCCGTCGCGCGAAAACGAAGGATCAGGGTGCGTCTCATCATCAGCGTGGTTGAATGCGCGCGCAGGCTCGTAACCCGCGCGCGCTGCATCGAACGGGCGCATCGGCAATGGGTCGCTGCCTTTGCGCGTCGCCTGTCTCTCAGGTTATGCCGTTGAATTCGTCAATCGTCGTCCGATGCCGTCGTCTTGAACGAAAACTCCACTTCGCCGACATACGGCTCCGCGTTCTTTTCGCACTTGTAGGCGCGGCCCGCGGCGATCACCGCCTCGTTGAAGACCGTGGTTGGCGGCGTAACGCGCACGATCTTCACCTCGCCGACGCTGCCGTCCGCGTTGATCGACAAATGCGCAAGCACGTTCGCAGAAATGCCCTGCTCCAGCGCGCGACGCGGAATCTGCGGCTGCACCGACTGGCAATGCCCGCGTCCATCGACCACGCCATGCAGCGCGGGCGGCGCAACGGGCGCCGTTCCCGTGGCCGCCGTAGCAGGCGCGGGTGTCGCCGACGGCGGCGCGGTCGCGAGCGCGGGTGCATTCGCCGCGGGATTCGCAGCGGCCGGGATGTTCGCCTCCTTCGGCGCGGCAGACGGCTTCGCGGGCGGCGGCTTCGGCACCGGCAGCGGCTTGGGCTGCACCTGCTTCGGCACGGTCTTTTGCGGCTCGGGCGCGGGCGGCGGCTCGATCTTCTTCACTTCGGGCGGCGGAGGCGGCGGGGGCGGAGCGATCTGCACGCGCATTTCTTTCGGGGCAGGCGGCGGGTCCTGCTGAAACTTCACGTGCGATACCCCAACGATCAACAACAGTTCGATCAGCAGCGCCGCGCCGATCGCGAGCCGCATCGAAATGCGGCCATGATGCGATGGCGTCGACGAAGCCCACAGTGCGCCATTGAGCCGCCGTTGTGGTTCTTTCATATCGATGGCGGGTGAGCTCATGTCGTCGGATTCGTGGCCAGCGCAACCGAACTGATGCCCGCCGCGCGCACCAGGTCCATCACCTTCACGATGTTCTTGTAGCTCGTTCCCTCGTCGCCCGCGATCGCGACGTCCACCTTCTTCGCATCGTGCACGAGCCCTTCCAGACGAGCCGTCAGTTCGGTGGGCGTGACCTGCTTGGCGTCGAGATACAGCTCGTCGTTCTTCGTCACGCCGATCGACACTTTCACCGTCTGCTGCAACTGTTCGGCCGTGCTCGATTGCGGCAGGTCGAGCTTGATGCCCGCGCCCTGGATCATCTTCAGCGTCGCGAGCATGAAGAAGACCAGCAGGAACATCATGATGTCGATCATCGGAATGATCTCGATGCGCGCCTTTTCTTCACCGCCCAGATAGTGGCTGCGATGGTTTCGCATGGTGTTTCTCCTTTACGGCAGATAGCGGTTTCAGGCCGCGAAACGCGAAACGAGCAGCGACTTGATGAGGTCGAACTGATTGACCGTCATGCGGATGCGCTTGTTGAAATAGTTCAGGAAGATCACGCAGATGATCGCGATGGTCAGGCCGCAGGCCGTCGCCGTCAGCGCGTGGCCGATGCCGCCCGTCACGCCGTTCGGATTGGCCGTGCCGCTCGTGCCGAGCACGTTGAACGACTCCACCATGCCGATGATCGTGCCCAGCAGACCGAGCAGCGGGCCGAGCGTCACAGCCGTATCGAGAATCCACAGATTGCGGTCGAGGCGCGGCAGCTGAAACATGATCGTCTCTTCGATCTCGCGCTCCACGACGGCTTCCGTCTTGCCCTTCGCCTTCATGGCCGTTTTCACGAGTTCGCCCTGTACCGTCGCGCGATAGTGCTCGGCGACCTTGGCGGCATCGTCCGGCCTGGCGGGATCGACGAGCTTCAGGTCGTGTTCGAGTGTCTTGCCCGCCTGCACGGCGCGCGAGAAGAACACAAAGCGCTCGATGATGATCGCGATGCCGAGCAGGAAGATGAAGGCAAGAAGGGGAATCAGACCCATCGACTGGATCGAGTAGGTAATGAGCGTATTCAGCACTGCGGACTCCGGTTAGTACGATCGAACAGCCGTTGCATGACGGCATGGGTTTCAGTGGACCGGCGGCTTCGTGGGCTGCCGGGAAAAAGGCGCGCCCTCCAATGCAAAGGCCGTACCAGGTCGACACGTATGCGGCGGGCGACGGACCAACCGAAGCCGCGTGTCCGATGCGCAAAGGCCCGTATTTCAAGGCATTACCCAATTTCACAGCTAAAACATTTCCACTGACGATGCAGCATCCTCGCGCGTGCATATAACGCGTCAAATTAAAGAGCAACACCCGGACTTAGACCTGGTTCGCGCAATCCACACAGCCCATCAAACTTTGTTTAGTAGCGCAATTGGTGCACGACCCATTTGAATGGCAATAAACAGTGCATTTATTCAATTGGAATTAGACAAGTTATTTACACTTTCATTAAAGCACCGTGAGGCGTGAGTTCGGTCTTTGCGTTTCATGCAATGTTGCCCACAGGATAAGGGATTGAGCATCACATCGATGCAAACAAAGTTTGATGAGCATCGTTTTATCAGCTAAAGCGGATGCCCCGATTTAGTTACTAAACAGATTAAAAGCGAAATGTAATGATTCGCACCGGTTTGAAAAGCGCGCCTTTTGTTAGTGCTTTTCACGCACTGTAAACGCCAATAGAAGAATAGCTCTAAATGCGTTTTGCGGGTATCACCAATCCTTCCACTGTGTTACTCGCGCGAAAGTTCTTTTAAGACTTTCCATTGATATTTCGCATTCCCATCTAACTTTGTTTTTTACGAATCCAATCAATCCTTTGCACACGAATTAATTCGTATCGAACGCCACCGCACCGCTCTTTTGCCGCCGACGTGGCATGCGTTTCGCTTTCGGCAGCGCTCGCTTTCAGCCAGAGCGCGCCGACACGATCGGCAATGCGCCCTGGACGGGACGTGCGACATGGCGCCGTTACGCGTCAGCAGCGAGGACCTTGCTGACCCGGTCGCACGACTGCACGCAGCGACTCGCATGCGTGCGGATCGTTCAACAGAAGTCGTCTCAACGACAAGAAGGAGCGCAAGTGAAACAGAAGAGACTGGTCTCGGCGATCAGGACAATCATAGGAGCCGAGCTGGTGCTGACGGCGGCATTCATCCCGCTCGCGCATGCACAGAGCCAACCCGATAGCGCAGCCGCGCCGACTGCGGCCAGCGCACCGGCCGTCAGCAAACTCGACAAGGTCGAAATCACAGGGTCGTTGATCCGCACGTCGGACAAGGTCGGCAACGTCGAAGTCCAGACCATCACGCCGAAGGAGATTCAGGCGAGCGGCTATACCACCGTGGCCGACTTCCTGCGCGGCACGTCGGCGAACTCCGCCAGCAGCTGGTCGCAAAGCACGATGAACGGCACGGCGCCAGGCGGTGCGGGTATCGCGCTGCGCGGGCTCAGCGAGAAGTACACGCTGGTGCTGGTCGATGGGCAGCGCGTCGCCAATTACGCGCAGGCCGTGAACTTCACCGACACCTTCTTCGATGTGAATTCGATCCCGTTGAACATGGTCGATCACATCGAAATCGTCAAAACGGGGGCCGTTTCCGAGTACGGTTCCGACGCGATCGCGGGCGTGGTGAACATCATCACGAAGAAGAACTTCCAGGGCCTGCAAGTCGACGGGCAACTCGGCAAGGCGCAGCATCCGGGCGATGGCCAGGGCAGCTTCAGCGTGCTGGCCGGCTTCGGCGATCTCAACGCGGACCGTTTCAATGTCACGGCGGCGGCGAGCTATTACCGCGACAGCGGCTCGACACTGGCCGACCGCGACATGACGAAGAACCAGGACTTCACGCAATACCCGGGCGGTCTCAAGGCGCCGCTAGGGCCGAACCAGCAGTCGTACTGGGGCCTGCCCGACGGCTCCACGCAGGCGCTCAGCCCGTGCCCGCCCGGCAGCAGCGCGGCCAACACGGCAGGCGCATCGTGCACGTACAACACGGCCGCCGCGACGTCGCTGATCCCTTCGACGACGCGCCTGAACGCCAATGTGCGCGGCACGTTCAAGATCAACGACGAGACGCAGGCCTTCGCCGACTTCTGGGCGAGCCGCAACGAAACCGTGCAGCTGATGGGCCCGGCTTCGATCTCGTCGACCACCAACGTATTCAACCCCACGACGGGCTCGGTCGCGCCGCTGCCGCGCACTGTCGCCGGCTCGAATCCGTTTAACCCGTTCGGCGTGGATACGCCGATCAACCTCACCTTCCCCAACAACGTCGCGTCGGCGGATACGGTGTCGACGTTCTGGAAGGCGTCGACGGGTGTCAAAGGCTCGTTCACGACGCAGAAGCTCGGCGACTGGGACTGGTCGGCAGAATACGGTCACTCGCAAAGTACCGTCGATACGCACTACTCGAACTCGCTCAACGTGGCGGGTGTCGAGAACATTCTCGGCAACGGCGTCTATAACTTCGCGAATCCCGCCTCCACGCCCAATGGCCTGAACGGCGTGTTCATGGACGACTATCAGCAGGCCATCTCGAAGCTCGATAGCGTGACGGCGAAGACATCGACGGGCAACCTGTTCACGCTGCCGACGGGCAACGTCGGCTTCGGCATCGGCTCGGAGTTCCGCCACGAAAGCTCGACGATCAATCCGCGCACCTTTGCGTCGGAAGGCATTGCGGCGCCCGCCAACGTGCAGAGCGTAGACGGCTCGCGCAACGTCGCAGCCGTGTTCTACCAGATCGAGATTCCGATTATCCGCAACCTCACGTTCACGCAGGCGGGCCGCTACGACCACTACAGCGACTTCGGCGGCGCGTTCTCGCCGAGCTTCGCGTTGCGCTTCCAGCCGGTGCAGATGTTCACGACCTACGCGTCGTACAGCCGGGGCTTCCGCGCGCCGACGCTGGTGGAGAACTCGCAGGCCGCGTATCTCGCGCACCAGAACCTGGTCGACCCGAACGATCCGAGCGGCGTGCCGACCAAGCACTTCACGACCGAGCAGATCAACGGCAACCCCGACCTGCAGCCGGAGCATACGAAGAACTACAACATCGGCTTCCAGCTGTCCCCGGATACGTCGACCGATATCGGCGCGTCGTTCTACAAGATTCACATCGACGGCGTGATCGGCACGAACGACCCGAACGCGCTGCTTCAGCAGAACGATCCGTCCGTCGTCATCCGCAATCCGGACGGCACGATCCGCTATGTCGCGCAACAGTTCGTGAATCTCGGCTCGCTCGATACCGACGGCTTCGACATGAACTTCCGCAAGTCGGTCGGCACGAAGTACGGCACGTTCACGCTATCGGGCGACTGGGCCTATGTGTGGCACTTCAAGCTGAACAGCCCGGGCAGCCCGACGCAAGACTTCGCGGGCAACAACCTCGCGCTGCTGCAGCCGTTCGGCGCGAGCAACCCGCGCTGGAAGGGCAATACGAGCCTGAGCTGGGACTACCAGAAGTTCACGACCACGCTGACGTGGCAGTACACGGGTCCGTACACGAATGCCGTCGCGGCGGAATTCGGCGATGGCGGCACGCTGTCGGTCGCGTCGTATAGCCAGTTCAACCTGATGGCCACGTATCGCGGCTTCAAGCACTGGACGATTTATGGCGGCATCACGAACCTGTTCGACAAGAAGCCGCCGTTCGACGTCGAATGGCAGGCCGTGCCCGACATCACGGGTTACGACCAGTCGCTGTACACCGATCTCGGCCGCTTCTTCCAGGTCGGCGCGACGTACCGGTTCTGATTCACGCGTTACCGTGTGATGAAGGAGTCTCCCGGCCGCGGGAGACGTTGTTGTTGCAATTCCACCCCTTGTTTCAGGGGCTTTGCCGGCGGTGCGACGATTCGCACCGCCGCTTTTTCGCTTTCATGCCTGCCTGAAGGGCAGCGTGCTGGAGAATGCTTCGAGTTCCATGGCGCGCGCCGCCAGTTGCGCGAGCTTCGGGAATGCAGCGGGATTCGATGATGCTGCCGCTGTCATAGAGAATCTCGCCTTCGTCGGTCGCATCCATCGGATCTCGAACAGAGCCATGTCGTCATTCGCACGATCGCGTCGCGCACCAACCGGCCCTTTCCAATCGTCGTGGCGAGGGATGGCGAGCGCATCGAGGTGCGGAACCGTCGCGGGCTCACGTCGAATGACATCATGGGCTGTCTGACGATGAGCCTCGCAGGTCTCGGCGTCGTGCACGTGCTGACGTTCTCCGCCAGCACGCATCTTCGAAGCGGTGCGTTGGAGGCGGTGCCGAGCGACTGGGTATCGGACCCTGTGCCCGTTTTCGTGGCGTATCAGCCCAACGGGCACTTGAGCACGAAAGTGCGCGTGTTCATCGACTGGCTGGCGGAACTGTTTGCGGCGAATGAATCGACGGCGAGAGGCGAGGCGAGCGTGCGGCGGGGAAGTAAGACCGGTCACGCACGCGCACCCGCCGTGCGACGCTCCTGACGCAGCAGGACATCGCGGTAAATGCCAGGCCGGCCCGCGAGTTCCAGGGGTGCGCCGTCATCGACCAGCCGCCCATGCTGGATCACCACGATCCGATCGAAACTCTGCAACGTCGACAGACGATGCGCGATCGCCACCACGGTGCGGCCTCTCATCAGCCGGTCCAGCGCGTCCTGAATCTTCGCTTCCGATTCGCTGTCGAGCGCCGACGTCGCCTCGTCGAGCAGCAGAATCGGCGCATCTTTCAGGAACGCCCGCGCAATCGCGATGCGCTGCCGCTGTCCGCCCGAGAGCCGCGTCCCGCGCTCGCCGACATTGGTCTGCAAGCCGTCGGGCAAAGAATGGATCAGATCGAGACTGTTCGCGTTCTCACAGGCTTGCAGCACTTCGTCTTCCGTCGCATTCGGACGGCCGTAACGCAGGTTGTCGAGCAACGAACGATTGAACAGCGAGATATCCTGCGGCACGACGCCGACGGCATCGTGCAAGCTGCCAAGACTGATATCGCTAAGACGCTGGCCCGAAATGCAAACGGCCCCCAGGCCGGGCGGCGGATCGAATGAGCGTTGCAGTAGCGCCAGGATCGTGGTTTTGCCCGCACCCGACGGTCCGACCAGACCGACACGCTGCCCCGCATCGATGTGAAGGCTGAAATGATCCAATACGCGGCGGCGCCCGGGATACGAGAACGTGACGTTCTCGAAATCGATATTCGCGTCGCGGACCTGCAAGGACGGGACACCGATCGTTTCTTCCATCTCGCGCGGCACGAGCAGCGACTGCGCGGCCTCGGCAAGCCGCGCGAGATGCTGGATCATGCCGACGAGCGCCACGGCGAGATCACGCGTGCCATGCAGAATCGCAAAGCCGAGCGAACTGACCAGCACCACGTCGCCCGTCGTCGCGCGCTCCTGTGTCCAGAGCCATAGCACCCAGCCCAGCAGACAGCACGACAGCACCACCGTGATGACCGCGTGTACCAGCCTGAGTTTTTCGAGGTGCCGCAGACTTGCTTCGCGAGACGCCATTTCCTGCTCGAGAAAACTGCCGATCCGCAGACACTCGCGCGCCGTGGCGACAAAGGTCCGCACCGTCGCCATATTGCCGATCACGTCCACCATCTCGCCGTCGACGGACGCAGCACGCGACGCAAAGTGCACGTGACGCTCGCCGCCCCGCTTCGCGAGCCAGAACAGAAAGGCCGTCATGCAGACGGAGATGGCGACGAGCGCGAGCGCCATCCACACGCTGATCCAGCCGATCAGCACAACGGACCCGATGACCGACAGCAGCGGCGGCAGCGCATTCCACGCGGTCAGGTTCTCGATCGTGAATATGGCATTGGCTGTGGCGGAGATACGGCTTGCGAGCGTGCCGGGCTGCACGTTCGAGAAATAGCCTGTCGAATGGCCGATCAGATAGCCGAACAGTTCGCGCCGCACATCGCCCGTGACCTGGACGAAGGTCCGCACGCTTGCCCAGCCCGCGATGCGCCAGAACAGATTGTCGGCGAGCAGCAGCACGACGATGACAAGAAACGCGTGGATCACGTGCGCGGGATGCGCGCGGCCAGCGGGCAGCGCGTCGACCAGATTCCTGATCGCGAACTGTGACCCCAGCGAGCAGCCGACGGCGGCGACGATGCCCAGCAGAATCACCACATGCTGTGCCGGATGCTGTCGAACGTAGCGGAACAGCAGGCGCACGGGACTCGACGCGTAACCCGCAAGCTCCTGCGCGCGCCGCCCGCGCGTGCGCCCGGCCGGCCCGGCGTTCGCAGCCTCTGAACTCGGCATACTCATTGTGGACCGCTCCGGTGTTTCGCCCCTATGAGACGAATCGTGCAACGCGCCAATCAATAGTCAAACGATCCCGCTACCGACCGGGCGACGATTGCCCGCCGCAAGCGCCGTTCCCGGACCCTTGCCTGCCAGACACTGCGGCACCGGATGTGCGCTGGCCGCAATCGCGCACGGCGAGGGAAAAACGGATAATGCGTTGGTATCGCTCTGTGTGGGCGGCATCGATGGCGGGTCATACGGATGCGCCGTCGTCGCGGTGGTGCGCTGCGCCATGCCGGCTTGAAAATGCAAGCATGAGACCTTCCACCCTGTCGCATCATAGCTCGCTGTCGTCGTGCGCCACGAACCTGCGCGGTCGTGCGCCACGAACCTGCGCGGCTTGCCGACAGAATGGCAGCACCTGTCGGCCGTAACAATCAAGGCGGTTTCGTTCAACCACAACTGAAAACAACTTCATTATGCGTATTCCACCGCTCAAGGCGATCATCGCGTTCGAAAGCGTCGCGCGAACCGGGAGCGTGAATCGCGCGGCTGATGAGCTCGGTCTGACGGCATCAGCCGTTAGCCATCAGTTGAGCAATCTCGAATCGATCATCGGGCAGCCGCTGTTCCAGCGTTCGGGCCGCGGTCTCGTGCTGACGCCGACGGGCGAGCGCTATCTGTCCGACGTAACGGGCTCGCTCGCAGATCTGAGCCGCGCCACCGAGCGAGCGTCCAGCCGCGCCGACGTCGACATTCTGCGCGTGCATTCGAGCCCGAGCTTCGGCCTCATGTGGCTGATGCCGAGGCTCTCGTCGTTTCAGGAAGCGAACGGCGACATCCAGTTGAACCTCGCATGTTCGTACGAGAACGTCTCGTTCTCGAATGGCTTCTACGATATCGACGTCCGGCACGGCTACGGCAACTGGAGCAACGTCGAGGTCAAGACCGTGCGCGGCGAGTTCATCGCGCCGCTCGCTTCTCCCGCGTATCTTGCGCGTCATCCTGTGAACACGCCGGAAGATCTGCTGTCGCATCGGCTGATCTATTCGGAGTCGCCGCTCGTGCAATGGAAGCAATGGTTTGGCAGAGCCGGAGTAGCCGCGGCGCACAAGACCTTCGATTTTTCGTTCGACCGCTCGTACATGTCGCTTGAAACGGCGGCGCTCGGCCTGGGCATTGCGCTCGAAAGCCTGATGCTGGCCTCGGTGAAGATTCGAGAAGGCTTGCTGGTGCCCGTCTTCGACGACAGCCATGCCGTCGAAGTCGGCGCGCATCACCTCGTCTATCCGGCGCAAAATGCGGAGCTGCCACGCGTGGCGCGCTTTCTCGCATGGATCGAGCGCGAGGCCGCTGCCGAGCCTCCACGCCAGTCGTAAGTGCAGCGCCGCAGCGCATCTGCAGGGTTTTATTGCGCTGCAACGAAGCGCCGCCCATTCCGCCGGCGGCCCTCACCTGAATTTTTCTCAGCCATTGTTGAGCGTTTCCGCGTTGATGCGCGCGCCCCGTCAGCCGACACTCGGGGCACACATCAACACACAGGAGACAACCCATGTTGCTCGAGAACAGGATCGTCATCGTGACTGGCGCGGCCTCGCCGCGCGGCATCGGCAGGGCGACGGCCAACGCACTCGCCGCGCAGGGCGCGCGCGTCGTGATCCTCGATCTGCGCAAGGAAGACGCGGCATCCGCCGCCGCCGACCTCGGCGCCGGACACCTCGGCCTTGCCTGCGACGTCACCAGCAAGGACGCGTGCGTTGCCGCCGCACGCACCACGCTCGAACGCTATGGCCGCATTGACGGACTCGTGAACAACGCGGGCATCACACAGCCGGTTCGCACGATGGACATCGCGGGCAAGGACTTCGACGCAATCGTCGACGTGAATCTGCGCGGCACGCTGTACATGTCGCAAGCGGTGATTCCCGCCATGCAGGAACAGGACGGCGGCAGCATCGTCTGCATGTCGTCGGTGTCCGCGCAGCGCGGCGGCGGGATCTTCGGCGGCCCGCACTACAGCGCGGCGAAAGCGGGTGTGCTGGGTCTCGCGAAAGCGATGGCGCGCGAATTCGGCCCGAACCGCATTCGCATCAATTCGATCACGCCGGGCCTGATCCAGACCGACATCACGGGCGACAAGCTGACGCCCGCGATGCGCGAAGACATCATCAAGGGCATTCCGCTGGGCCGGCTTGGCGACGCCGCCGATGTCGCCAACGCGTGCCTGTTCCTTCTGAGCGATCTGTCGAGCTATCTGACGGGCGTCACGCTCGACGTCAATGGCGGGATGCTGATCCACTGAGAGCCGCGCCGCCGCCAGCAGGCGGTGCAATCGACGCACCTGGGCAAACCCGGGGCAAACATGGCAGGAGACATTCCATGAAAGCGAAGTACACCGCGTCACCGGTTACGGGTGATGTACTGCCGCGCAACGATTCGCAGACGTTCGAAGCGAAGACGTACGCAAAGGTCAGCCGCCGGCTGATCCCCTTTCTGATGCTGTGCTATCTCGGCGCCTACCTGGACCGGGTCAACGTCGGCTTTGCGAAGCTGCAGATGCTCAGCGATCTGCGCTTCAGCGAAACCGTCTATGGCATGGGCGCGGGCATTTTCTTTCTTGGGTACTTTCTTTTCGAAGTGCCGAGCAACGTGATCTTGCATCGCGTCGGCGCGCGCCGTTGGCTTGCGCGCATCATGCTGACGTGGGCCGTCATCTCGGCGAGCTTCGTGTTCGTCAAGTCGCCGACGGCCTTCTACGTGCTGCGGTTTTTGCTCGGCGTCGCCGAGGCGGGCTTTGCGCCCGGCGTGATTCTCTATCTGACTTACTGGTTTCCGTCCGAGCGTCGCGCGAAGGCGCTATCGCTGTTCTTCATGGCGATTCCGCTGGCAGGCATGGTCGGCGGTCCGCTGTCGGGCTGGATCATGCATTCGCTGCAAGGCGCGATGTCGATGGCCGGCTGGAAGTGGCTGTTCCTGCTCGAAGCGTTGCCGTCGCTCGTACTCGGCTTCGCGATCCTGCTGTATCTCGACGACGGCATCAAGCAGGCGAAGTGGCTCACCGACTCCGAAAAGGCCCTGCTCGCCCGCAACGTCGCCGCCGACGCCGAACATAAGACCGCACACGTGTCGATCCGCGCGTTCATCGGCGACCGCCGCCTGTGGCTGATGGCCTCCATCTACTTTTGCGTCGTGCTGGGGCAATACGGCCTGACCTTCTGGCTGCCGACCATCATCCGCAAGTCAGGTGTTGCCGATCCGCTGTGGGTGGGCGTGTTCACGGCCATTCCGTATCTGTGCGCAATCATCGCGTTGCCGCTGATCGGCATGAGCGCGGACCGCCGGCGCGAGCGCCGCTTTCACCTCGCCATTCCGATGCTGATCGCCGCTGCGGGCTTTGCGACCTTGCCGATGCTCGGCAGCGTGGCGGCGTCGATTGTCTGTCTGAGCATTGCGGCTGCCGGCATTCTCGCGTCGTCGTCGCAATTCTGGTCGCTGCCCACAGCTTTGCTGGGCGGCATGTCGGCGGCAGCGGGCATCGCCGCCGTGAACTGCTTCGCCAACCTGGCGGGCTTCTTCTCCCCGGCGATCGTCGGCTGGCTGAACGATCTGACGGGCAAGTCCACGGCCGGGCTGATCTTCATCTCTGTCGCGATCACGTTTGGCGCAGCACTCGTTTTTCTGGTGCCGGCCCGATCCGTCAACCGCTAATTCGCTTAGCCACCTTTTCGTTTGAACACTGGAGACATCGATGGACACTGAAACCGTCAACGATACGGTCACGCTCGCCGAGCGAGCCTACCGCATTCGTCGAAACGCGCTGCTGATGGGGGAAGTACAAGGCCAGGGCTATATCGGCCAGGCGCTCGACATTGCCGACGCGCTCGCCGTCGCCTACTTCGGCGCCATGCGCTACCGCCCCGAAGATCCCGAATGGGAAGGCCGCGACCGCTTCCTGCTGTCGAACGGTCACTACGCGATTGCGTTGTACGCCGCGCTCTTCGAAGCCGGCATCCTGCCCGCCGGCGAACTCGAAACCTACGGCAGCGATGACAGCCGTCTGCCGATGTCGGGCATGGCGAGCTACACGCCCGGCATGGAGATGTCAGGCGGCTCGCTCGGCCACGGTCTGACGATTGCCGTCGGCCGCTGTTTGGGACTGAAGCGCAAGCACTCGGACGCATTCGTCTACACGCTCTTCTCCGACGGCGAACTCGACGAAGGCTCGATCTGGGAAGGCCTCATGTCCGCCGCGCACTGGAAGCTCGACAACCTGATCGCGATCGTCGACGTGAACAACCAGCAGGCAGACGGCCCGTCGACGCAGATCATGGCCTTCGAGCCGCTCGTCGAAAAGCTGGAGGCGTTCGGCTGGTACACGCAGCGCGTGAACGGTAACGACATCGACGCCCTCAAGCAGGCATTCGACAACGCTCGCACTCACGACCAGCCGCAACCGCGCATCATCGTCTGCGATACGAAGATGGGCTGCGGCGTGCCGTTCCTCGAAGAACGCGAGAAGAACCATTTCATCCGCGTCGATGCGCACGAGTGGCAACTCGCGCTCGAAGCACTCGAAGCCGGGAGGCAAGCATGAGCACCCTTATGAAGAAGCCGCGCCTGAAGACATCGGCGATGATTGCTTCGATCGCGGGCGAAGGCCAGCTCACGCGTTCCGCGCCGTTCGGCCATGCACTCGCCGAACTCGCACGCACGAAGAGCAACGTGATTGGTATGACAGCCGATCTCGGCAAGTACACCGACCTGCACATCTTCGGCAAGGCGTTTCCTGACCGCTACTATCAGATGGGCATGGCCGAGCAGTTGCTCATGGGTGCCGCCGCCGGCTTCGCGCATGAAGGCGCGCAGCCGTTCGTGACGACCTACGCCGTGTTCGCCACGCGCCGTGCGTACGACTTCATCCATCAGACGATCGCCGAAGACAACCTCGACGTGAAGATCGTCGCCGCGCTGCCCGGTCTCACGACGGGCTATGGCCCGAGCCACCAGGCCGCCGAGGACCTTGCGCTGATGCGCGCAATGCCGAACATGACGGTGATCGATCCATGCGACGCGCTCGATATCGAGCAGATGGTGCCCGCCATCGCTGCGCGCCCGGGCCCCGTCTATGCGCGCCTGTTGCGTGGCAACGTGCCCGCCGTGCTCGACGAATACGATTACACGTTCGAACTCGGCAAGGCGAAGCTGCTGCGCGACGGCAACGACGTGCTGCTGATCTCGTCGGGCATCATGACAATGCGATCGCTCGAAGTCGCCAAGGCACTGGAAGCGGACAATATCGGCGTCGGCGTGCTGCACGTGCCGACCATCAAGCCGCTCGATACAGCCACCATCCTGCGCGAAGCGAAGCGCACGGGACGCATGGTGATCGTCGCGGAGAACCATACGGTGATCGGCGGTCTGGGTGAAGCAGTCGCACGCACGCTGCTCGGCGCGGGGGTGACGCCGCCGTTCCGCCAGATTGCGCTGCCCGACGAGTTCCTCGCCGCCGGCGCATTGCCGACGCTGCACGACCGCTACGGCATCTCGACCGACACAATGGCCGCCAGTATCAAGACGTGGCTCGGATAACAGCTCGAATTCCAATCGAGCCATAGTGGCATGATCGAACGACCGCAGCCGGAAGGCTGCGGTCGTTTTTTCGAATACGTCAGTGCGACGACACGTAATCGGAATCGGCAAACGCCGGCGGCATCGAAAACGTCTCGCGCATGCGCTTCGTCTCCGCTGCAGGCGTCGCCCCGAATAGCCGCTTGAATTCGCGATTGAACTGCGACGCGCTCGTGTAGCCCACCGCGTGACACGCCGCTTCGGCGGTGATGCCCTGACGCAGCATCAACAGTCGAGCCTGGTGCAAGCGCGCCGATTTTACATATTGCATAGGCGATGTTTGCGTAATCGACTTGAAGTGGCTGTGAAACGTCGGCACGCTCATACCC
Organism: Paraburkholderia sp. XV; assembly: GCF_020177535.1. NCBI lineage: Bacteria > Pseudomonadati > Pseudomonadota > Betaproteobacteria > Burkholderiales > Burkholderiaceae > Paraburkholderia > Paraburkholderia sp. XV. The sequence continues at coordinate 136,028 of NZ_JAGUUD010000008.1, forward strand.
GCATCGCTCGCAAGCTGTGAGACGTCGAGCGGCTGCGCATAGGTCGCGTGGATGCGGCGCAACGCCTTGCCGATCTTGCCGAACTGCCCTTGCATCGCCAAAGCCGCGCGCATCGCGCTGCCTTGCGCGCCCGTCAGTACGCGGAAATACAATTCCCGCTTCAGCGCCGGACCGAGGATGGACGCGTCGAGCGGCCGGCTCATCGCTTCCAGAAAGCGCAACACGGTGATTCGAAGTGCGGGGTCCATCGGGCTGGACATCATGCTTTGCGGCGCACACGCCTGAACGGGTGCATGATGACGGTCGATCTCCAGCATGAGTTCGGCCGCCACGGCGAAGTCCAGATGCAGGTAGATGGCCAGAAGCGGGCGTTGCGGCGTAGCGTCGGTTTCCATCGTGAACGGCACCGGTACGGCGACAGCGAGATACTGCTGTTCGTCGTACACGTAGACCTGATCGCCGAAATAGCCCCGCTTGGTTCCCTGGCAAACAATCACGATGCCGGGATCATAGAGAACAGGCGTGCGGGACAACGCGCGATCCGAACGGAGAATTCGCACGTCCGGCAACGCCGTGAGGTTGTACCCCTCGTTGGGCGCGAGTGCTTTCAACAACGCAATCATGGTTTGCTGCCCGTCGACCTTTCTCACCATGCTTCACCACTCTCATAGGAATAGGCAATAAGTCGAGACTATAAGACCTGAATCGTACAAGTGAGAAAGAATATTATGCAGTCGGTCTCTCTTCCTTTACGAGGTACGCATGTCATCCGTCAAAACCCTTCTCATTACCGGCGTCAGCAGCGGCTTCGGACGCGCGCTGGCCGAAGAAGCGCTTGCCGCAGGTCACCGCGTGATCGGTACTGTCCGAAGCGAACAGGCCAGGAATGCATTCGAAGCACTGGCGCCAGGTCGATCCGTGGGGCGTGTGCTCGATGTGACCGACTTTGATGCTATCGAGGGCGTCGTCGCCGACATCGAAGCAACGTCCGGGCCGATCGACGTGCTCGTTAACAACGCCGGGTATGGTCACGAAGGCGTGATGGAAGAATCGCCGCTGAGCGAGATGCGCCGGCAGTTCGACGTCAATGTATTCGGCGCCGTCGCGATGATGAAAGCCGTGATCCCGGGCATGCGCAAAAGGCGGCGCGGCCATATTCTCAACATCACGTCGATGGGCGGCCACATCACGATGCCGGGCATTACCTACTATTGCGGAAGCAAGTTCGCGCTGGAAGGCATCTCCGAGGCGCTCGGGAAGGAAGTCCGTGCCCTGGGCATCTTCGTCACCGCCGTTGCGCCGGGATCGTTCCGGACCGATTGGGCCGGCCGGTCGATGATCCGGACGCCCCGTTCGATCCCGGACTATGATCCGATCTTCGATCCGATCAGAAAAGCGCGCGAGGAAAAAAGCGGCAAGCAGCTGGGCGACCCCGTGAAGGCGGCGCGCGCGATGCTGTCGGTGATGGATAGCGACAATCCGCCGGCGCATCTGCTGCTAGGCAGTGATGCGCTGGGTCTCGTGCGCGAAAAGCTCTCGGCCATCGGCGGTGAAATCGACGCCTGGGAGACCGTCAGCCAGTCGACCGACGGCTAGCGCGGCCCGTGCAAGATCGACACGGCGCCGCAACGGTGATGGCAGTGACGGGAACTTTACACGGGCAGAGTGTCGGCCTCACAAGTACTCGACATTGCCGTCGACACTAATGGCCTGCCCGGTGATATTGCCGCCAGCCGGCGATGCAAGGAACAAGGCCATTGCGGCAATATCATCGACCGTGACCATCCGGCGCAACGAAATCTTCTTCAGGTACTCGTCGCGCATCGCGTCGAACGAAATACCGAGCGCGTCGGCGCGCGCGGCGATCACCTTGCTCATCCGCTCGCCTTCCACGACACCCGGCAGAATCGCGTTCACACGAATATTGCTCGGGCCCAGTTCGGCCGCCAACGATTTGACCAATCCCACGATCGCCCATTTAGTCGATGCATACGGCGTGCGAAACGGATAGCCAAGACGTCCCGCCACCGAAGACATGGCGATGATGCTCGCGCAGTCAGACGTCTCTTTCAGAACGGGCACCGCCTTGCGCAGAAAATAGAACTGGCTGTTGAGGTTGGTGGACACCGTGCTTTCCCATTGCGCAGGATCGAGATCTTCGACTGCGCCCGTCGGCCCCGCTATGCCCGCGTTGTTGATGAGCACATCGAGTCCGCCGAGCTTCTGCCGCGCATCGTCGATGATGGCATCGACTTGCGCCCGGTCCGACACGTCGGCGATACCCGCGTGAAGGTCCGGCAGGCGCGATCTGGCGTCGGCGACAGCTGTCGCATTCACGTCGCAGATATAGACCTTTGCCTGCGCCTGCAGAAATGCTTCGGCGATTGCCGCGCCAATTCCCGCCGCCCCCGCCGATACGAATACCCGCAGCCCGGCGCGCGGTTTCAACAGGTCAATGATATTCATGCTGCTACCTCTTCACTGTTTGCAAACGGATCACAAGGTCAATCCGCCTGTCGCCTCGATCACTGCGCCGTTGATATAGCTTGCTTCGTCGCTTGCCAGAAACGCGTAGATATTCGCGATTTCCTCGGGCTTGCCGAGCCGGCGCAGCGGCACGTCTTCGCGCATCTTCGCGAGCACGTCTTCAGGAATGGTTCTGAGAATAGGTGTGTCGATGAAACCGGGCGCCACCGCGTTGACACGGATACCCTTCGGACCCAGCTCGCGGCTCCAGGTCTTGGTGAAGCCGATCACGCCGAACTTGGCCGCGGCATAGTTCGTCTGCCCGTAGTTGCCGTAAATGCCCACGACAGAGCTTGCGTTCAGGATGACACCGGAACCTTGCTCGATCATCGAATCGACGACTGCCTGGGCGGTATGAAATACACCGCGAAGGTTGACGTCGATTACATCTTCGAATTGCTGCAACGTCATCTTCTGCAAGCGCGCATCGCGTGTGATGCCTGCATTGTTCACGACCACGTCGATGCGGCCATAGGTATCGCGCACGCTGGCGACCATCTGATCGACTTGCGCACGTTGCGTGACATCGACGGCAAACGCTTCCGCCTTCGCGCCCGCTTCACGGCACAGATGCGCGACCGTTTCGACAGCATCCAGATTCATGTCGCAGGCGATGACGACGGCGTTTTCGCGCGCAAACTTCAATGCGGTGGCTGCACCGATTCCCTGCCCCGCGCCCGTAATGATCGCAACTTTTCCGTTCAACTTCATTGTTGGTTTATTCCTTCCAGAAAACGCAAACCCGACTATGGCTTCATCTGTGCGGCCGGCTCGCGCAACGACTCTACACGAGCCTCGCCGCGGATCGCTTTCGCCAGTAGCGGCACCAGTGCGAGGCCGAGTACCGCGGCGACCAGAATCACCGAGAAACCGGCATCGCTTCGGCCCGAAGACGTTTCGGCCATTCCGAACAGGTACGGTCCGACAAACCCGCCGATCAGACCAATCGTGTTGATGAACGCCAGACCCGCAGCGGCCTGAATGCCTTGCAGGCGCTTCATCGCAATCGCCCAATACGACGGCAACACGCCGCCGCCAAAAAATGCAGTCACTGTCAGCAGGCAGATGCGCGCAGCGGGCGTCGTCACCGCGAGATAAACGCACGCGCCGACGACAAGTCCCGCCGTGAGCACGCCTAGAAACACGCAATCACTGTTCACGCGCCGATGGATGCGCGGCAGAATCAGCACGCCGAGCAGAAAGCCGAGCCCGACACTTGCGGCCAGAAAACCGATCAGAAGCGGCGAATCGACATGCATCTGGTGAACGATGGCGGGCGCAAAAAAGTACAGCCCCACGAACGCCACCTGATTCAAAAAATAAATCAGGCCGATCAGGACGGTGGTGGGCCGCTTGAGCGCGGCAATCCAGTTTGCGGACGAGTACTCTGCGCGGCCATGCACGTCGATGACAGCATGTGTTTCGAGCACGTCGCGCTCGGCCGCCGACAGCCACCGCGCGTCTCGCGGCCGCTCCGGCATTGCAAAGAACAGCACGATGCCGACGATCACGCTCGGAATGCCTTCGATCATGAACATCCATTGCCAGCCGTGCAGGCCGCCGAATCCATCCAGTTGCATCAGCGCGCCGCCCAGCGGATTGCCGAGCATCAACGCGAGCGCGGGGGCAATGTAAATCCAGCCGACCACGACGGGCCGGTCATGCGGCGCGAACCACAGCGTCACCATATACATCAGCGCGGGAAACAGCCCTGCTTCCGCGATGCCCAGCAGAACGCGCAATACATAGAACGACGTGGTGCCCTGCACGAACATCATCGCCGTCGATAGAATGCCCCACGTCACTGCAATGCGCGCGATCCAGCGTCGCGGACCGACGCGATGTGCCGCCAGATTGCTCGGTACTTCGAGCAACGCATAGCCGAGAAAGAATATGCCCGAGCCGAATCCATATGCGGCGGCGCTGATGCCGACATCGGCCGCGAGCTGAATCTTCGCGAGGGCAACATTCGTGCGATCGAGAAAAGACATGAAGTAGATCGCGCACATCAGCGGGATCAGCCTGAGCATGGCCTTGTGCGTGGCAATGCGATGCAGCTGTTCAACGCGATGGTCGATGGAAGTAGTGTCCATGACGTGTCTCCTGTATCTCTGCTTTTTTATTGGCTTTGCTCTAGAGCGTTACCTTGTCGGCGCCTTTGAGTCCCAGCATCTTGCGCGCGTCCGCAGGCGTGGCGATCTCGAACGACAGTTCTTCGAGAATGCGGCGGATTTTACGGACCTGTTGCGCGTTCGTCTCCGCCTTCACACCCTTCGACAAATACACGCTGTCTTCGAGGCCCACGCGAACGTTACCGCCCAGGATCGCGCTCATGGTGACGAGCGGCATCTGGTGACGGCCCGCGCCGAGAACGGAGAACTGATAGTTCTCGCGGCCGAACAGCCGGTCCGCCGTCGAGCGCATCACGACCATGTTTTCCGGGTCCGTGCCCAAACCGCCCAGAATGCCGAACACCGATTGAATGAAGAACGGCGGCTTGACAAGCCCTTGTTCGACGAAATGCGCAAGGTTGTACAGATGCCCCACGTCATAGCACTCGAATTCGAAGCGCGTGCCGTTGTCTCCCAACTCCAGAAGAATGTTGCGAATGTCCTTGAAGGTATTGCGGAAGATCATGTCTTCCATGCCCTCGACATAATCCTTCTCCCAGCCGTAACGCCACGACGCAATCTTTGCCGCGACGGGATGAATCGAGAAGTTCATCGAGCCCATGTTCAACGAGCACATTTCGGGCTTTGCGAGTCGCGGATACGCGAGACGTTCTTCGAGCGTCATGCGCGTGCTGCCGCCTGTCGTGATGTTGATGACGGCGTCGGTCGCTTCGGCGATTGCGGGCACGAAGGCCTTGAAGATCTCCGGGCTCGGCGTCGGGCGGCCGTCATTGGGATCGCGTGCGTGCAGATGAATGATCGCGGCCCCGGCTTCCGCCGCTTCGATGGCCTGGTCCCGGATTTGCGCGGGCGTGATGGGGAGATGTTCGGACATCGACGGCACATGGGTTGCGCCCGTGATCGCACACGAAATGATGACCTTGCGGCTGGTGTCGCTCATTGGGAAATCCTGATCTGTTCGGCGTGCGCGGCGCTTCGTCCCTGCGCAGTAAAAGGACGCGGCGCACGCTGTCTCCGTGGTTGTACCGACGCGCCGGCGGTCCGGGGACGCAGCGCTTGTGATACCGATAGTAGTGGGATACGATGGCGCCCGTAAGGTCATTTACGGACACAAGGATGTCTTCGAAGGACATTCTGTGAAGCATTCTTGGCATCGACTCGCCCTCTTATCAACGAGCGCATTTACGCGCCGTACAAAATCGCCGCACTGGTCGACGTGCTCGCGGAGCAAGGCATTGCGCCCGAAGATAGCCTGAAGGGCAGCGGTCTGAGCGTCGATCAGCTCAACGACGCGTCGGTGATGACATCGGTCCGTCAATATGCGATCGTGGCCCGCAACGCGGTGCTGCTGTCGACCGATCCGGCTACGCCGTTCAAGACCGGCGCGCGGCTGCATCTGTCCGCGTATGGCATGTATGGCTATGCGCTGATGTCGTGTCTGTCGTTGCGCGATTACTTCCGGCTTGGCGTCAAATATCATCGGCTTGCAACGCCGACGGTGACAATCGATTGGACCGAGTATCCGGATCGAGCCGTGTGGTCGTTTCCCGATGCGTTCGTGTCGAGCCCATCACGCGAGTTGCGCGAGTTCATCATCGAGCAGCAATTCACGCAGCACGTCACGCATCTGCAGGATGTCGCGGGTCATAGCTGTCCGCCGCTCGAGGCGTCCTTTTCGTATCCGGCGCCCGCGCATGCCGATCTCTATCCGCAGTATCTGGGGTGCCCGTGTTTTTTCGACGCGCCGCAGTGCGAGCTTGTTTACGACAGCGCGATACTGAACCAGAAGCCGCAGCTTGCGCACAAGCTGACGGCGACGCTGCTGCAGGACACGTGCGATCGTTTGATCGGGCAGGCCAAGACTTCGGTGGGAACGGCGGGCGAGGTTTATCAGGTGCTGATGAGCACGCCAGGCGTTTTTCCCGGCATGGAAGAAGTGGCCACGCGGCTCAATATGACGAGCCGTACCTTGCGGCGGCATCTCGAAGCGGAAGGAACGTCGTTCGTTGCGATTGTCGATGACGTGCGTTGCTCGCTCGCGCTGGAGTATTTGCAATCGACGAAGATGAGTACCGAGGATGTCGCGATGCTTCTGGGTTTTAGCGATGCAGCGAATTTTCGGCGCGCATTGAAGCGCTGGACGGGGAAGGGGCCGGGGGAGTTGAGGAAGTAGCCGGTTCGGGCGCTGTGGGTTTGCTTTGGGTTTTGCTTTGGGTTTTGCTTTGGGTTTTGCTTTGGGTTTGCGCTGGCATCCGCGTTACGTTAGCGTGCTTCACGCGTCGCCCCTGTGCGGGGCGGCACCTACTTTTCTTTG